>CAYIYY010000112.1:0-2088 GCA_964367605.1 uncultured Candidatus Izemoplasmatales bacterium
CGTAATTTAACAGTAACATTCCTTTTTGAGTCAATTTTAAGTAATCATTTTCAATGACTAATAATTTGTCCTCAATATTTTTCAATAACTTGGGATATTGAATAAATGGATTAATTAAAAAGCGATTAGAAATAGCAGAGATACTAACACCTTCTACTTTTCTTAGCCCCATGAGGAAGGTCTCTTGAATTAAATCACAAGCATCATAAGACTCCATCCCACAATTATGATCTTCAACATTTTTAAGATATTCTTTTATTGTCATAGAATTATGAAACCTTTTTGCATCAACTTGAGAATGAGCCCCCATGCCGACGCCTAAGTATTCATCTAAATTCCAATAAGCCAAATTATGTTTAGACTCATAGCCCTTTAAAGAAAAATTACTAATTTCATATTGATAATATCCATTTTTTGGTAGTTCTTCTAATAGATACTCATACATCGAGGCATCGGTATCTTCATCTGTCAAATTCAATTCATGATTCATATAATCATGATATAACTTTGTTTTGGGTTCGAGTATCAATGCGTAAAATGATAAGTGCGTTGGTTTTAGAGACAACGCATAACGCAAGTCTCTTTTAAGTTCTTCCATCGTTTGTTTTGGCCAAGCGTAGATAAAATCAAGATTGATATTATGAAACCCTTGACGGTGAAGAGCGGATACCGCACTTTCAACTTGATCGATGGAATGAGAGCGGTTCATTGCTTTTAAATGGAGTGGATTACTTGATTCGACGCCTAAACTCAGACGTGTTACATGAAATTTCTTTAAAAGCATAACAAAATCATCACTTATATCATTTGGATTTGCTTCTATCCCAAATTCTTTCAATGATTTTAAATTCGTTATATGGGACAACTTAACCAAGATTTTATGCAATAATTCAGTGGGTAAAGCAGAAGGTGTTCCACCACCGATATGGATAGTCTCAATACCGGATAAATTATGAGCGTAATAATCCAGTTCTTTGATTAAGGCATCTGTATATGACATCATCAAAGATGAATTGCCGACGAGTTTAGCAAAATCGCAATACGTACAAATTTGTTTACAAAATGGAATGTGAATATAAAGACTTTTAATCATATCATCACCGCTATTATGTTAACATAATATCTTAAAAATGTATATTGATATACTTAAATTGGTAAAAAAAAGGATGACGATTAATCCTCATCATCCAATGATAAAACGCTCATAAATGCTTCTTGTGGGATTTCTACGGATCCAACAGATTTCATCCGTTTCTTTCCTTCTTTTTGTTTTTCTAATAATTTTTTCTTACGCGAGATATCGCCACCATAACATTTCGCTATAACGTCTTTTCGCATCGCTTTAATGTTAGATCTTGCGATAACTTTTGAACCAATGGCAGCTTGAACAGGAATTTCAAACAATTGCTTCGGAATGAGATTCTTTAACCTGCTGCACATTTTACTACCACGTTCATAGGCGAACTCTTGGTGAACAATCATCGCAAGTGCGTCGACAGGTTCACTGTTGAGTAAAATATCAAGTTTAACGAGTTTAGATTCTTTATATCCTGAAAGTTCATAGTCCAAAGAGGCGTATCCCTTAGTGGAAGATTTCAATTTATCGAAGAAATCGAAGATAATTTCTGAAAGCGGAATATCGTAGATTAATTCAACGCGGTTCGCAGAAATATATTGCATATCTTTAAATGTTCCGCGTTTTCTTTGACAAAGTTCCATGATATTTCCAACGTATTCAGAAGGCGAAATAATCGTGGCTTTCACATAAGGTTCTTCAATATGGTGAACCCTTCCTAAATCAGGTAACATGGCAGGATTATCGATATCGACAATTTTTTTGTCATTTAAGACGACGCGGTAATTAACCGATGGTGCCGTCGCTATTACATTTTGGTTGAATTCTCTGTCTAATCTTTCTTGGAAAATCTCCATATGTAACAGCCCTAAAAACCCAACGCGGAATCCAAAACCTAATGCACTTGATGTTTCTGGCTCGTATTGTAAAGAAGCATCAGATAGTTTTAGTTTATCCAGTGATTCTCTTAGCGTTGAATAATCGCTTGCATCAACAGGATAAATCCCACAGTA
>CAYIYY010000112.1:2188-4391 GCA_964367605.1 uncultured Candidatus Izemoplasmatales bacterium
GTGATTCTCTTAGCGTTGAATAATCGCTTGCATCAACAGGATAAATCCCACAGTATACCATGGGGGTTAATTTACGGTACCCTGGAAGTGGTGAGACTGCTTGTTCATTCGCGTGCGTGATCGTATCACCAACATGGATGGTTTCAATATTTTTAATGGCGGCGGTTAAGAAACCTACATCCCCCGTCGCAAGAAATTCTCTCGATTCTTCTTTGGGGGTAAAAACACCTAAATCAATGATTTCATATTCTGCGTTTGTCGCCATCATTTTAATTTTATCACCTTTACGGATGATGCCATTAACGATCCGAATCAAAGGTATAACCCCTCGGTATGCATCATAATAAGAATCAAAGATTAACGCTTGTAAAGGAGCGTCGATATCCCCAGATGGTGATGGAACATTTTTTACAACTGATTCTAAAATCTCTAAGATTCCAATCCTCGCTTTAGCAGAGGCTAGTATGGCGTCTTTTCCATCAAGTCCAATCGTATCTTCCATTTCATGAATGACTTTTTCTGGGTCTGCATTCGGTAAATCGATTTTATTAATAATTGGAATAATTTCTAGATTATTATCAAGCGCTAAATACACATTCGCTAACGTTTGTGCTTCAATACCTTGAGAAGCATCAATGACTAAGATAGCACCGTCACAGGCTGCTAAAGACCTTGAAACTTCATAGGTAAAATCGACATGTCCAGGCGTGTCGATTAAATGGAAGATATAATTCTCTCCATTTTTCGCTTTATATTGTAATTCAACGGAATTCAATTTAATAGTAATGCCTCGTTCTCTTTCAAGGTCCATCGAATCCAGTAATTGATTCTTCATTTCTCGCATTGGGACCGCTGAAGTTGATTCGAGAATGCGGTCAGCGAGCGTGGATTTACCATGATCGATGTGGGCAATAATCGAGAAGTTTCTAATGTGTTTTTGACGCTTTTTCAAAAGATCTTGGTTACTCACTAGCCTCACCCTTTCTTAAAATTCATGTGCTGATTAATTTTACACTATATTGCTCTATTTTTCAATGAAAAAAGCATAAACAATGTCTATGCTTTTTAAAAAGTGCCAGGTTATCTGTAAGCCATGTTCTGTTCCTCTTGCGAGGTGGCAATCATTTATCTGCGACTAAAGTCGCCAGTCGGCTGAATTGAATTCTTCGCCTTCCGTGCCCCTACCAAATTTGGGTTTCTAGCTTGAGGGGTTTACCGCGTTTCATTCATGCATATTTTGCATGAGTCGTCTCTGTGGCACCTTAGGGGTATAGGGCCTTTAAAATCCCGTTTCCCGCCGTCACCATTCCTGGTGCCTGAACTTATTTGTTCGTTCAGCACAATCACTACAAGCATCTCAGCCTGTGCTAGCATGGACTTTCCTAACACTTTCGTGCTCGATTGCCCAATAACCTGACACTTTTATTATATCACAAGATTATTTTGAAATGGCTTCAAGTAATACTTTGCGTGATAAATCAACGCGACCTTTTTCATCAACGCCGATGACTTTAACAGCGATGATATCGCCAAGTTTTACAACGTCTTCAACTTTCGCAACACGTTCTTTAGCAATTTGTGAAATATGGCATAAACCATCTTGTCCTGGCCATAATTCAATGAATGCGCCGAATTTTTCAATTCTAACGACTTTACCATTGTAGACTTCGCCAACCTCGACCGTACGAATGATATCTTCAATCATCTTCATTGCTTGATTGATGAAGAACATGTCAGTATGCATGAAAATCACTCTACCATCTTGTTCGATATCAATTTTAACATTATTGCATTTTTCAATAATGGAAGTAATTGTTTTTCCACCAGAACCAATAACGTCACGAATTTTATCTGGATTGATTCTCATCATTTTAACTTTTGGAGCATATTGATTTAATTCTTCACGTGGAGTAGAAATAACAGAATCCATCACGTCAAGAATTTGTAAACGAGCTGTTTTAGCTTGATCAAGCGCTTCTTTTAAAATTTGACGGCTAATACCTGAAATTTTGATATCCATTTGAAGAGCGGTGATACCTGTTCTAGTTCCAGCAACTTTGAAATCCATGTCGCCAAAATGATCTTCTAGCCCTTGAATATCGGTTAAAATCGTATAGTGTTCGTCTTTTTTGACAAGTCCCATCGCAATACCAGCAACTTGTGCTTTGATTGGGACACCGGCGGCCATTAAAGATAGCGAGCC
>CAYIYY010000113.1:0-4289 GCA_964367605.1 uncultured Candidatus Izemoplasmatales bacterium
TGTTTAATTCATTCAATGATAATGTTATACTATTGATGATTTGATGTACAAGACTTGATGGGAGATATTTCATGAATAAGCAATTAATCCAAAAAGGAAACAATCAAGTTTATCTCTATATTCTTACTTTAATTAGTGCTTTTATTTCAGCATTCTTTTTAACATCTTCAGTTCATTTAATGAAATATGATGTCTTGCGTAATTTCTATAATATTCAGCTCATCAATCTTCAAGAGTTGAATTTTTTTCTTCTTATCTTATTCTTTAGTTTTGTCATATTGACCCTTATTTACTGGTTGTTTCTATATGACTATCTTCAAAGCATCACCGCTGTTTTTTGGATGATGTTTTTACTTATTTTTTCGATTTATTCTCCTGTTAAATCTTTGGTCATTGGTGCATTAATTATCGCAATTCCTTCCCTCTTTATCACCTTAAGTCATTCTCTTGATACGCTTCAAGGATCTTTTTCGAAAGTCAGTTGTCATATTCATCGGATATTCTCCATTTTAACGACAGTAATTTTCGGTATCATGGTAGCAGTTTTAATCTATAAAACCAAGATTGTTTTTGTTTTACCGTCAACTTTTAATCGTTCGAATATTAATGATTCAGCGATTTATGCTCCACACATGATTGAGCGTTGGAAAGAGGTTTTATTTGTCTTCTTGGGATTGTTAGGGTTGGGTAGTATTTATTATGCTTTATCTAAATACAAACCTTTATTTATAAAAAAAATTCCTTCAAAAATCATCGGCATCGTCTTCGTTATCGTTTTACTCATCACCCAAGTTACGGTATTATCATTAATAATGAGTTATCGTGTCAAGGTATTAAATGCTTCAACCTATGATTTTGGGATATTTTTACAAATGTTTTATAATATGAAATCATTTAATGGCATGGTTACCACCCTAGAACGATCGATGCTGTTATCACATCTGCAAGTTCATTTTTCACCTATCTATTATTTAATGCTTCCTGTTTTTATGATATTTCCTTATGGTGAAACCCTTCAAGTCTTGCAAATACTCGTTGTAGCCATCGGGGTTATCCCTTTAGGGTTAATCATGAAAGAAATGAAAACCCACCCTTATGTTCGTTTTTCAGTCATGATTATGTATATTGCTTCTCCTGCATTAATGACTAGTCATTTTTATGATCTTCATGAAAACTGTTTTTTAGCCCCATTGATATTATTTGTTCTTTATTTTGCACTTAAAAAGCAGACACTGTTTTTGTTTATCTTTGTTTCATTAACATTATTGATTAAAGAAGATTCAGCTCTCTATCTCTTTTTTATTGGTCTTTATTTGTTTGCAAAAGCTTTCTTTAGTAAAGAAGCAAACAAAGATATTAAAACAATGCTTCATGGCTTTATCCTATCTATAGTATCAATCATCTATTTTTTAGTCATCACGAATTACTTAAACAAAAGCGGAGATGGGGCCATGTTTTGGCGCTATGATAACTTAATGCTTACTGCTGATTCTGGTTTAAAAGATATTATTTTAGGATTTTTACTCGATCCTAGCTATTATTTAGCAACCTTCTTTGCTCCGCTGAAAATTAATACAATTTTATTATTATTAGGGGCAGTAGGGTTTATACCCTTCTTTATTAAAAATTTTGCTGGTTATCTCTTAATCATTCCTGTTGTGATTATGAACTATTTAAGTACCTATCCCTATCAACACCAATTTGGTTTTCAATATTTCTATGGATCAGCTGTTTTAATTATTTTCATGGTATTGCTTGCTGAAAAAGACCACCAAACTCATGATGTTAATCATAGTGTAATCAACCGATCCAAAATCTTACATTTTTTCTGTCTTATTGGTCTTTCAGTCTCTTTAGTTCATAGTTACCATTATTTAGATGAAAATAAAGGAATAATCAAACAATATCAGCTTCAAGAAGAACTCTATACCGAAATGAAAACGGCTTTAATGACCATTGATCAAGATAAAACTGTTGTTGCAAGTGGGTTTTTAACAGCCTATTTATCAGATCGAACCTATCTATACGATTATGATTATTTTATCTATTCACGTCGAGAAGTTGATATTGATTATTTTATCATTGATGGACGAATTGATAGTGATAAACTCGACCAAATCATCACCAAAATCGAAGAACTTCATTACGTCAAAAGCGATTTATCAACGGAACATATCTTAGTTTTCGAACCTAATCAATAAAAAAATGGTCTCCTAATCGAACGGGATGACCATTATCATTATTGACTTATTACTCGTTTTTAGATAGAATTCCTAAAATGGGGATGATGAGAAATGCCATCCATGAAATCGTCCATAAGTTAAAGAAATAACCTAATGTAAAAAAGATAATAACTGCAACAAACGGACTGATAGCCACTAATAAACGCTTATGATTCTTACTTGAAACAATACCTATCATGGGGATTAACAAGAAAACCATCCACATAAATCCCCATGTTTTCCAAAGGATTCCCGTAACGAGGTAAACAAGCAATGCTAATACCACAGTGACTTTGGTTAATATCGAGCCTTTGCCAATAGATATTTGGATATCATTAGTCAATATTCCAACGCCTAGTGGGAGTAAAAATCCCAACAAGCCAAATCTCCAATTATGCAACTGGTACCCTACAAAAAGGTAAAAACCGATAGCAACTAAAATACTCATTAATAATACAAGCCGTTTTGTTTTATTGGGCTCGTTCATTAACCCCACGATGGGTATTAACATGAATACTAACCAGCCGGGATTCCAAAAGTGCAGATAGGTTCCTATTAAGACGAAAGCAATAATTGAGATAAAAACCACTAACCCAGTTAATTCTCCCCAAATATTTTTTTTCAGTTGATTTTGGCGAGATTCTCTTATACTATTGATAATCGCTATCATCGGTACAATCAAGAAAACAAGCCAAGTCGGATGCCATAGTTTAAACCCGAACCCAACAGCTAAGAAAACTACTACCGCAATAAAGGGACTTAAAGCTGTTAAAAAATGATTGTTAGGTTTGTTCAATGCTTCAACAATAATGGCCGTCACAGGAATCGACAAGAATACAATCCAACCGGGGTTCCATAGCTGAAAGCCAAATCCTAACGTGAAATAAGCAATTACGGAAAGAAAAGGCATTAAAGCAATCAGTTTTCCTCCCTTATGTCGTCTTTCTATGGGATGATATTCTTCACTTAAAGCTTCGACGACTTCTTCTGGAGTCCCCAACATCTCCACAATCGCATCATCATTCATTCCTTTTTCTAATCCATCTTCATACATCGTTGAATAATCGTTTAAGATGTCTTCTCTTTCACTTTTATTCATATCAAGATCTTCTAAGATGCTCTTAAGTTTTAATAAATAATCTTGTTTCATTCTGACCGTTCCTCCATAATTTGATAAACTCCTGATAAAAATTTTTCCCACTCTTGGGTGTATTCATCCATTTTTTCTTTTCCAGAAGGGGTAATTCGAAAATACTTTCTTGGGGCTCCTTGAGTTGTAGGTTCAGTGTAAGTTTCGAAATAACCTTGATCGGTTAATCGTCTCAAAATCGGATAAACGGTATTTTCGTTGACATCAATAGCTTTTGATAATGTATCGATGACTTCAAATCCGTACATATCTTTTCTTGCAACAACGGCGATGACACACATCTCGATGATTCCTTTTTTAAATTGAGAATTCATACCATATCTCCTATACTGTGTTATGCACACTAATAGAATATCATAGTTGTGTGCATAACACAATACTATTTTTATTTTTTTTGATTAATAATGATTTCATTGCTCATTTTAAAATAATGGGATTTAGGTTATAATTAATTTATCTTACTAGGGAGGATCAAAATGTCACTCAATGCTTTCAATATGGGCTGTAATATTCTTGCAATCAAAAAAAATGCCCATCAATACGGATTATGTGTCGCTTGGGCACAAATGCTAGATTATGATATGATTTCGCTTTTAATCGGTGAATCCTCGATTACGGGGGTAATGCTTGAAATTGGCGATGTCGTTGGTGTCAGTGCATTATCAAAAAAACAAGAATTCATCGCTAGAACTTTTGGCGAACATCATAGTGATGTTTACAATAAATTTGAAAACATCAGTTTTCATCTTGAGGATTCTGCTATCTTAATTGATCATGCAAAGGTGATGATGAAATGCAAAATAGTAGACATTCTTCATTTTAGTTTTTCGCCGAAGGATTCGTATGTTGTTTTAAAGATTCTTTCATCAACTGAAAACCCCAAACTTGATTTTCTTGCCTTATCTGATTTATAGGAG
>CAYIYY010000114.1:0-4285 GCA_964367605.1 uncultured Candidatus Izemoplasmatales bacterium
GGTTTTATGTTAATTCTCTATTAAATATTTTATCATAAAATACCAAACAAACAAAACAAATGCAATTATTAAAGAAAAGAATTCTTAGGCATGAAACCTAAGAATTCATAAGATTGCTTAACTACTCAATAAACTTAACGTTTTGAACTAATAAATCAATGGCTTTTTTAAAGACGATTTCATCTACAACAGCAGTTTCAGGAATCGCTGCTTGAGCTTGTTCTAAAGTGACATTTTGGCTCTTGTATTGTTCAACAATTTCAAGATATTTTGCTTCAATTTCTTCTTTAGAAGCTGTTAGATTTTCTTTTTTGCCAATGGCTTCAACAACGAGTTGAGAGCGAATAGTTCTTGTCGCTTGTGCTAACAAGTCAGCATCATACTCTTCTTTTGTTTTTCCCATGTATTGTAAATACATATCGAATTCAAGTCCGTATTGTTTAATTTGTTTTTCAGTCGTTTCATGAAGTCTAGCAGATTCTTCTTTAATCATTTCTTCTGGAACTTCAAAAGTTGCGTTTGCAGTCGCTAATTCAACAACTTTGTTAGTAACTTCATTGACATTTCTATCAGCTTTACCTTTTTCAAGGTTCGCTTTAATGTGGGCTTTGTATTCATCAACGGTATTGACGTTTTCTAAATCAAGACCTTTGACGAAATCATCACTGAGTGTAGGAACAACACGTTGTTTAATTTCATGTAATTTAACAGCAAATACAGCTTCTTTACCTGCTAATGAAGCTTCATGGTATTCAGTTGGGAATGTCACTACGACATCTTTGTCTGATTCTGGTGTCATGCCAATCATTTGTTCTTCAAAACCAGGGATGAATTGGCCAGAACCAATGACTAACTCGTAATTTTCTGATGTTCCACCGTCAAATTTAACACCATCAACGGAACCAGAAAAGTCAAATACAGCTGTGTCAGTAACTTCTAATGCTCCTGATTCTTTAAGTACCATTTCTGCATTTTTTTCTAATTCTTTTGTAATCGATGCTTCGATTTCTTCATCCGTCGCAACATCTAATGGTTTTTTAACTTCTAACCCTAAATAGTCACCGAGTTGAATTTCTGGTTTAACTGCGACTACTACTTCATAAGTGAAGTCTTCGCCACGTTTAACCTTATTAAAATCAAGATTGATTTTTGGTTGAGCAACGACAGAAATGTTATTTTCTACAACTGCGTCATAATATGTATCTTGCATTGCATGGTTGATAGCTTCTTCAAATAAGGACTCAACGCCATATTTAGCTTCATAGACACTTCTTGGTGCTTTTCCTTTACGGAAACCTTTAATTTCTACTTTTTGATTCATTTCTTCGAATGCGTGATCGAGAGCATGTTCAAAAAGTTCTTTGGTCACGGTTACTTCAAAGCGAACCTTTGACCCACTTAATTTGTCAATTATCATTTGTATCCTCCATAGAATTTAATCGCTGCTTAATTATATCAAATCACATACTTTAAATCAATCTTTTTGAACTCTAAACGAATTTTTCAAAAACGGATTTTAATCGAGAAGGCATTCTTTTTATCGACTCAACTAAAACACTAGGCAATAAAAGCATTGCTTCACCGAAGGCATTCTTACGTAAGTCTTTTTTCGTTTGGCCTTTTAAGTTCATGAACAAAAAGTTTCTGCAAATGATTCCGACTCTAAGCGATAACAAAGCATTCCCTACACCTTGGGCTAAAGAACCCGTTAAAACTTTTAAGAAGGGAATTTCATTTAGAGCTTGAAGCCCTTTGGCAGGAAATAACTCATTTAAATCAATACCTTCTAGAGATTCAGCGATAACGGCAGAACTCATAACATTCAATGATAGTTTACCCAATGCGGCGTAACTTGGTCTAAATCCACATTTGACAACTAATTCCTTTATCAGTCGCAAATTGATAATGAGGACAGCCGCTAAATCTAATCTACCATTTTGGCTGATAGCCGTTGATAGAAATACGGTTTCAGCGTGTCCAACGATAATTTTGTTGAGTTCTTTTTTAATTGTTTCATCAAAGATTTTGCTTAAGACCGATTTTAACATCAACGAATCAGATAACGATGATTTAATCGCTTCTTTTTGTTCATCGGACAAGTAAGTTTCTTCGAGTAAATTATTCGCTACTTTTTTATACATGTGATAATTCTTTTTCGCATTCGCTTCTTCATCAAATAAAGTATCAATAGAAAATGTGGGCGAGAAGAGAACAATAACGATCGGTCTAACAACCAATAAAATAAATAAAATTCCCGCTAATCCATAAAAACCGTATTCAAGATAAGGGCTAATCGTTCTTATTCTTTCGCCGAGATCTAAGACACTTGACAATAAAAGCATAATAATAAAGAATAAAGCGCCAATACCTAAGGTTATCCAAAAAGCTTTGCTTACTTTTTTCATATTAAGACCCCTTTTTCTTGAAGAATTCGAGTGTTTCTTTTTCATCAATATGCATTCTAGCAACCAAATCACTGGTTGAATCATATTTAATTTCTTCTCTTAAAAATTTCTCAAAGGCAATTGAAACGGTTTTTCCGTAGAGAGAGTGTGACCATTTAAAAATGTTTACCTCAAATGTCACGAATTTATTCGAAAAAGTGGGATTATCACCAACATTTGCCATCGATTCATACTCAATGCCATCGATATATGTTGTCGTCACATATACCCCGGCTTTAGGTAAAAGATATCCATCATAATCAATATTAGCTGTCGGAAACCCTAAGTATTTTCCCCGACCTTTTCCGCGAATAACTTCACCTGAAATCGTGTAGCGATATCCAAGCAATTCATTCGCAAGTTCGATATTTCCTAACGATAAGGCCTCACGTATCCGGGTTGAACCAATTTTCTCAGATGCATAAGTCATTTCATCTAGAACAATCGTTTGAAAAGTGGTAAATGATTTTAGTAAATCAACATTCCCTTTACCACGCTTTCCAAAGGTAAAATCAAAACCAACGACCACCGTGTGAGCACACGATAAAAATCTCGAAATAAAGACTTCAGGTTCTAAATTAACTAACTCTTCTGTGACTTCAAATACAAGCAAATAGTCAAATCCCATCTTAGAAGCCATTTTTGCTTTCTCATCCAAATTGGTTAAATGCTTAAATTCTTGTTTTTGGATAAAAGATAAAACGTGCGTTGAAAAAGTCATCATCGCCGATTTCTTATTATACTTTTTTGCAATTTCAAGTGTTTGATTCAATAAAGTTTGATGAGCCACATGGACCCCATCAAAAAAGCCTAAAGAGACAACTAAATTATCTAACTTAATTGAATCATCAAATTTTAAAGTAATAATTTCCATTATAATAGCACCGACAATCTCATGATATTTTTCTCTTGATCTACTGTATAAATTGCTAATGGTTTTCCAGTTTTGTCACAAACAACAGTTTCTTCACTACTTGGGAAGATATCCATTGGTAAAAACGCACCGTTTGCGACCTTAAAAAGATAGTCATCGTCAATGCGGATCTCTTGAAATCCGAGATGATGAATTGGGTTAATTAATTGAATGGATTCAGGTTCTAAATTCTCAATGAAAGCCGCGTCTTTTTCTTCAAATTGACCGACTCGTGTTCTTCGTAAATTTGATAAGGTTGCAGGAACATTCATGGCTTGGCCGATGTCTCTGGCTAAAGCACGGATATACGTTCCTTTGGAGCAAGCAACTTTGATAGAAAATTGACATTGGTGATCCTTAAAAACGGGATCCGAAATTAATTCTAGTGTATGAATGGTGATGGTTCTTGGAGCCATAATTGGTTCTTCTTGCTTCTTATGGATAAATTCATAAGCTCTTTTTCCATTTACTTTAATGGCTGAAGCAACCGGAGGAATTTGACTAATCGTTCCAACAAAAGACTTGAGAACTGTATTTAAAACAGCAGTATCAAATGGAGATATATCAGTGGCATCAATAATTTCACCGGTAATATCATCGGTATTTGTTCTAATGCCAAGCGTAATTTCAGCAATATATTCTTTATCATGTTCTGTTAAGTATTTAACAAATTTAGTCGCGTTTCCAAGACAAACAACTAAAAGACCTGTCGCCATCGGATCCAATGTTCCAGTATGACCTATTCTTTTCGTGTTTAATTGCTTTCTTAACTTAGAAACGACATCATGGCTTGTCCAACCCTTTGGTTTATCGACCAATATGATTCCATCCATAGTCGCACCTCAAATCACAAAAAGATTATACCATAGAATAGGGGCAGAATAAAGATTTTTTCCATGTAAAAAAAGAATCGTCTTACGACAATTCT
>CAYIYY010000115.1:0-4264 GCA_964367605.1 uncultured Candidatus Izemoplasmatales bacterium
CATATATACAATGTCTATTTCTTATCAATGATTTTGATTGAATCATTCAAAAGGCGCAAAATTGGTAATTATTTGTTCTGCCGTTTTTATGCCATCCACGGCAGCTGACATGATGCCACCTGCATATCCTGCACCTTCACCCATCGGATAAAGCCCTAAAATATCGGATTGATGACTGTCGTTTCTAGTAATTCTAACCGGCGATGAAGATCTTGTTTCAACCGCTGTCATAACCGCATCTTCAAGTGCAAATCCTTTGATTTTTTGATTGAAATCAAGGATGGCTTCTTTCATGGTATTCGTAATAAACTTAGGATAGATATCCGTCATTTTAACGAAGGTATATCCTGGCTTATAACTAGGGATAACGGACACTATCGACGTTGAGAGTTTATCATTTAAGAAATCACCGACTTTTTGAACTGGCGCATGATAATTACTGCCCGCTAGTTTAAAAGCTAATTGCTCAAAATGACGTTGATACTCTATCCCAGCTAATGGGTGATCTGACTTAAAGTCCTCGGGATTAATATTGACAAGGAGTGCTGAATTAGCATTCTTTGAATCACGCTTGCTTTCGCTCATTCCGTTAGTAACGACGCCAAAAGCTTCATACGTTGCACATACAACATAGCCGCCTGGACACATACAAAATGTATAAGCACTACGATTATTTTGACTATGGTAACTGAGTTTATAATCAGCAGCCCCTAAACTTGGATGATTGGCATAAGCCCCATATTGAGTTTGGTTAATTAAAGCTTGAGGATGTTCAATTCTCACACCGATAGCAAACGGTTTTTGGGTCAAAGGCACATGATTGTCATAAAGCATTTGAAAGGTGTCTCTGGCACTATGTCCAATGCCTAATAAACAATGATTTGTTAGAAGTTCTTCTTTGTGATTGATAATCACTTTTGTGAGTCGATTATTTTGAATGACCAAATCAGTCACACAAGCATTGAAACGAATCTCTCCACCCAGTTTGATAATATCTTGTCTAATATTTTTGATGACTCCGCGCAATAAATCGGTTCCGACGTGCGGTTTATTGATATACATGATTTCTTCTGGAGCACCGTGGTTCACCAGTTCTTCTAAGACATTGCGGCATCTAACATCACTAATCAAGGTTGTCAGTTTGCCATCAGAATAAGTCCCCGCACCACCTTCGCCAAAAAGAATGGAAGCATTTTCTGTGAATTCAAGGGTTTTTAAAAAATGATCCATTTGTTCATGCCTTTGATCTACATCAAGACCACGTTCTAATACAATCGGACGGTATCCTTTCTTAGCGAGTAATAACGCCGAAAAAATTCCAGAAGGTCCAAATCCAATGACCACAGGACGATTGACTAACTTTCTTGTCCCGAAAGGAATATCGAAAGTTTTATACGATGGCGTTAACGAGATTTGACGATTGTTTTTTGCTAGTATAAAGGCTTCATTCTTAACTTCAATATCCACCGAATACACAAAATGAATTTGATCTTTTTTTCGAGCATCGATTGCCTTTTTATAGAGTTTAATCGATAGAATTGAAGCTTCAGCGATATTAAAAGTTCTGACGATTAACTTCTTTAAGTTGATAAGTTCAATTTCATGGTTAATGGCTTTATCAAGCGATAATTTCAAATCAATTATTCTTACCATTTTATTCACCAACACTCGCAGATATGCCTGCTAAATACCCTGAAGACCAAGCCCATTGTAAATTATATCCACCGCATAATGCGTCGATATCTAATACCTCTCCAGCAAAGTATAACCCTTTAACCAGTTTTGATTCCATGGTCAGTGGATTGATCTCATCGATATTGATTCCACCAGCGGTGACTTGTGCATCTTCATAGCCTTTATAGCCAATGACTTTGAACCGCCAATCGAATAATAGTTCAACTAATTTGTGAATTAATTTTGGAGGAATTTGAGATATCTCCGTTTGACTATCTAAAACACCGATTTCTTTTAATAGAACCGGAATAAATTTCTTATTAATGATACCGATTAAACTCATTTCAATCGATTTATCTGAAAATTGATAAATTCTTTTTTTCACATCTGCTTTAGAAAGCTCATTCACAAGCGTTACTTTGATATATACTTCTTGATGATTTAAATGTAAATCAATCGCTTTTCTTGAAAGTTGTAAGATCGTTGGTCCGCTAATACCATAACTCGTGAATAAAACATCACCCGTTTCTGTTTGAAGTGATTGATTTTGATAAATCAATTCTGCTTTACCAGGTATTTTAACCCCATCTAGTTGTTTTAAATAAGGGTAATCTAATTTAAGTTTGGTTAAAGAAGGGAAGACATGTGTGATGGTATGTCCCAAACTTTGAGCAAGTCCATAGCCACTTCCATCTGATCCGCTTTTAGGTAAAACTTTTCCACCCGTCGTGAGAATAACTACATCAGCGGTATATTGATTTTTGTATGAATCTATGATGGTAAAAGTATTTCCTTTTTTGGTGATGCTCTCTACGAAAGTATCACATACTAAATTGATTTTTAATCGGTTGAGTTCATACATAAAAACATCCAAAAAACTGGAAGCTTGTTCTGACAAAGGATAGGTTTTACCATTTTCTTCAACTTTAGCAACGATACCTAAAGTTTCAAAGAATTGAATCGTCGCTTCAGGGTTTAAGATCTGTAAAGCATGTTTCACAAATTCAGGATGATTATAATTATATTCAGTGGCTAATACATTCGTATAATTACAGCGACCATTGCCGGTCGCTAAGATTTTCTTCGCAATTTTTGGATTACGTTCAAGAATGGTTACATCGGCTTTACTATACTTAGCCGCAATCGCTGCGACTAATCCGCTCGCTCCACCACCGATAACAATAATTTTTTGATTACTCACATTCTCACCCACTTCTACTCGAATATTATAACATGAAGTCCATTAATTCGTTATTCCTTATCGTTTTTTTGATAAAAAAAACACCTACCAAAGGTAAGTGTTAATGTCTATGTGGTGGAGCCAGAGGGGATTGAACCCACGACCCTCTGCACGTCAAGCAGATGCTCTCAAAAATTATATGACTATACCGTGAAGTTATCTAATAAGTCCAATACTTCTTTGACTTCATAAACAACATCACGTTTTTTGTCTCCGATAGGTGAAACAATCCGTGCGTTTACAAGCGCTTCGATATTGTTTCTAACTGCTTGATCATTTGCATTATATTTATTTTTTATATATTTAACATCAAAGACAGGTTGTATTATTAGGTCATCAAGTAGTTTCCAAGTTAAAGCATCTTGTCTTAGGTTTAACCTGTTTTGCCAAGAGGCCTTAAGTATAACTATTTGATTAAGAATAGTGTATATCTTTGGCACAAGTGCTAAAGCATTCTCTAGCATAACTTGAATGATATATTCGTAGTTTCCTAATTTAAAACTATCAAGTGCCTGAATGTACCGTTTTTGATCTTTAACAAGTCCAACAGAGATTGGAAGATACATATGTTCCAAAAATAGTTTTTGTTTTAATATTAATTGCATTAAAATGCGACCAACACGACCGTTGCCATCTTCGAAAGGGTGAATGATTTCAAAATATGCATGTGCAAATGCCGAAAGAATTAAAGGATGAATATCATCTCGTTCACAAAAGGTAACAAACTGCTGAAGGTTCGTTAGTAAATACTCTGGATGTGGCGGAACGTAGCTTGCCTCGTGGGGTAATGAATTGGGTGTTCCTATCCAATTGATTCGGTTTCGAATGTAAATTTGGTCATCTTCCAATAACATCTGATTCAATTTTACTATCGTTGCTACATCAATTTTATTCTCGACTGACCTGCTACTAATGAGAGTTTCTAAGTTAGCTTTAATAATCATTGTTTCTTTCGTTTGTTTTTGGTTTATTTGAGCTAAAGCAACATTTCTATTAGAAGCACTATAATGTTCAATTTGAGAACTTGATAAAGCCTCAGAACGAAGCAATAACGTTGGAAAAACAAGTGATTTGTCTTGCACGTATCCTTCTAATTTAGAAATGGATTCAATTGCCTCAATCAATAAGGCTTCGGTTTCTTTACTTAAATGAATTTCAATATTGGATAAATCAACAACTACAGCACTAATATAGGGATGTTCTAATAATTTTCTTTGCCTTCTAGATAAATATTGAACTGAATTTTGTGCCAAGTAATATCTTTTTTCAAAAGTGACAAATGATTCCATTGTATTCACCTCTTTGGTTACATTATAAATAAATAAGTGAGAAATTGCAATATCATTATTC
>CAYIYY010000116.1:0-4229 GCA_964367605.1 uncultured Candidatus Izemoplasmatales bacterium
ATATAATTAAGGCACAACTTAATAAAATTAATATTTGAGTGAATAAAATCAATAAATTCAAAAATTAAGTTGAGATTTTAAAGTAAAAGTCGTTGTAATAGACGACGGAGAGGAGTCGACACATGAAAAAAATAAACTTTGGAAAAGTTGTAGCTTCAATAAGATCTCTATTCGCAAAGAAGAATCTTGAATGGAATCTAGCCCAAAGCCACAAATCGTTCGACACCAACAATTTAGACTTAAGAAGAGATGTGTCAGTCATTCAAAGATAAACCATTTATTTAAGAAAGATTGATCACTTGTTTTTTTGGTTACCGATTATGAATTACATCGAATATTACAATTATAATGGAGACTATTATATGAATAATCAAACATTGCTAAAATTATCAACGGGTGAATTATCAAAAGCTCAAGCTTATAAAGCATTATACGCCCAACCTAGAATTAGACGTAGTCGAAGAGCCCACTTCGTGAAAATTAGAATTATCATTCCTGAAGAGCGAGGGGTAACACGATTTCTAGCATTTCTGTTTCTATTACCAATGCCTTTATTTTTTGCAAAAATATTACTGAGGAAAATGAATAATACAGAAACCGATGAAATACCGATTTCAAAAGAAGATTTATTAAGAATGCTCAGCGTTAAGGGAATTAAACTGGATGTTAAAACACATACAGGCGAAAAAATATTTATTAAAACACTTTAGGAGGAATGACAATGAATAAGAAGTTTTCATTTAATGAAGGATTTCCATTCGGAAAAGAATTTTCAAAAGAATTCAGAAGAACATCTGCAAAATACCCGGTTTTATCAACCTGCCCTGTTTGCCATCATGAGTTAACGGTCGTCAAATTACAATGCGAAAATTGTAATACGTCCTTAGATGGACAGTTTACTTTATCAAAGTTCAATTACTTAGATACTGAAAAACTCTATTTTATCGAAGTATTCGTGAAAAATAGAGGGAATATCAAAGCAATTGAAAAAGAAATGAACCTCAGTTATCCAACCATCAAGAAAATGCTCGATGATGTCATCATCGGATTAGGTTACACCCCTGAAGGTACGGATGAAGTCGTTCAACCAACGCAAGTTCAGCAAGAAAAACAAGAAAAGCAAGCGACAGAAAAGTCAAAATTATCAAGAACTGAAGTTTTAGATCAATTAGAAAAAGGGACCATTAGCGTTGCTGAAGCAGTCGCTAAATTAGGTAAACTATAAAAAGGAGAAGCTATCATGGCTAAAAACGAATTAAGAGAAGAAAGAATGAAAATATTAGATTTATTATCCAAAGGTATCATTACCCCAGAAGACGCTGAAAAATTACTATCAGCTATGGGCGATGCCCAAGAACCACAAGTCTTTGATGCACCAACAAAAAAGACACCGTTTAGAATGCTTAAGATCTTAGTTGATTCATCCGATGGCGATTTAGTCAAAATTGAAATTCCAATTGAATTTGCAAAATTATTAAAATCAAGCAAATTTAACATGGATAAACTTGATGATATGGACATCGATATGGACGCACTCATCAGTATGATCAATTCTGGCGCAATCGGTGAACTAATAAACATTACTTCAGCTGACGGCGATAAAGTCAAAATCGTTGTAGAGTAAACTTCGGTACGACCTCATGGACATGGAAGCTCAATTTGAAGCGAAGCCAAAAATAAAAGTCTTTAAGAACCGTAATTTCTCGTTATTGTTTTGGGGCGTATTTGTATCAAATGTCGCTCATATCATTTTTGGCTTTGCTATTAGCTTATATATCTTACAAATCGCTAAGCCTGTTTATGGCGAAGAACAATCCGCCATGATTCAGGCTTTATATTTAGCACTATCAGGTATTGTATTAGTCGTTCTTGTGCCTTTTGGCGGCGTTTTAGCTGATAAGTTGAACAAGGTTAGGACGATGTATATAACCGATTATATCAGGGGATTTTCAATCACTATTGTAGGGATTTTACTATTACTCGATATGTCGGTCTTAAACAAAATCATATTATTATTTATCATGAATTTTATTTTAAGCGTGAACGCAGCTTTCTTTAGTCCCGCGTCTTCTTCGTTGCTTCGGTTTATTGTATCTGATGAAGAATTACAACCCGCTGCTTCACTATTACAAGGATCCTATAATTTTCAATCGATATTGGGATTGATTCTCGGTGGAATACTATATTCCACAATTGGAATAGTCGGTATATTCATATTGAATGGGGCTGGGTATATCATTTCTGCGATAACCGAGATGTTTATAAGGTATAACCATAAAGAGCATTCAAACACCGAAAAATTGACGATGAAATTAATGTTTGGAGACATTGGCGATGGCTTAAAGTATTTATTTAAAGAGAAATCGATTGTCGCATTACTGTTTATGGCACTGGCTCTTAATTTCTTTACTGCACCGATCTTCAGTAATGCCATGCCATTCTTTGTGACTTATAAATTTGCCAGTGAACCAACGTATTTATTCCAAAGTTTTCTGACACCTGAGAATTGGTTTTCGATTATCTCGGTAGCCTTCTCAATTGGAGCTATTATCATGTCACTTATCATGTCAAAAGCAGCCACGAAAGATAAATACAGTCGTCAACTCAAAGGATGGTTAATCGGACTTGTTATTCCGATGGCTTTAATCTCATTGACCATGATTTTGTATTATCAAGGACTAATATCAATTAATGCCACTTTGATTTCTGTTGTCTCATTTATGTTTATCATTGGGCTTGCAAATGTCGCATTTAATGTCCCTGTCAGTTTAATCATGCAACGACGAGTTGATCGCAATATGCTGGGTAAGGTGAGTTCTGTATCATCGGTATTATCCCAAGCGTTAATCCCGATATCATCATTGGTTGCAGGAGCGATTATCATGAATTTAAGTGTTACTGCATTATATGCATTTTGTATTATAGGTACTGTATTGATTACAACACTGTATGTTTCAAGTAAAGCTTCAAATGATTTATAATACATTTTAACCTATGGGCTCCATAGGTTTTTTTCATGTCTTTTCGAAGGCTTTGGGTGCTATCTTTTCGAATTTATGGTATAATAATAGAGACGGAAAAAACGCATCGTTATTTTGGTGTGTTTTAATTCTATTATTCATCATAAGAATGATGATTATCACGAAGGGATGTGGAACGAGTGGAAGAATTGAAACCTGCAACAGTGGTCGTTGAATCCATCGATTTAACGCATGACGCCCTCGGTGTCTGCAAACTTGAAAATGGATTCATGATTTTCGTTGAGGGCATGTTAAAGGGTGAACGTGCAGAAATTGTCATCACTGAAACGAGAAAAAATTATGGATTTGGAAAAATAGTTAATTTACTTGAGAAGAGTCCTTACCGTGTAGCTGCTAAGTGTAAACATTATGATTCATGCGGTGGCTGCAGTTTAATGCATATGGATTATGATTTACAATTAAGCTTTAAGAAATATCGTGTTGAAACCACATTGAAACGCATCGGTTTGAACAATGTTTTAGTCAATGACATGATTGGCATGGCTAATCCATATAATTATCGCAATAAAGTTGAAATTAAATTTAGACAAGGTGAAAAAAGTATTGAAGCCGGCTTTTTCCAAGCGAAAAGCCATACTTTGGTGAATTTGGACGAATGTCATATTATGCCAAAGCGGGTGTATGACTTGCTTGTTTTAATTAAGAATGTATCCAATGAACTTGGAATAAAAGCATATGACGAAGAGACAAATACGGGGATTTTTAAATCCGCTGTCATGAGAGAATCAAATAAAACGAAGCAGTTATCCGTTTTATTTAATCTACCCGTAGGGCAAACAATTCCTCAATCAGATATCTTTGTCAGAAAAATATTAGCGAAAATTCCTGAAGTGGCTTCAATCGCTTATTCTTCAACGAACGATGAGTCAAGTTATTCTTTAGATGAAATTGTTCAATTATATGGCGAAGAGGGTTTAATTGATTCGATCGATGGTATGGATTTTTGGATTGGACATCGTTCTTTCTTTCAAACCAATCCGATTCAAACAGAAAGACTTTATAAAAAAGCACTTGATTATGCGAATTTAACAGGAAAAGAAAAAGTGATAGACGCTTACTGTGGTATAGGAACTATATCTTTAGTCGCTGCTAAAAAAGCATTTAAAGTATTTGGCATTGAAGTTGTTAAACCAGCCATTCAAGATGCAAGAAAAAATGCTGAAATGAATCATTTGAAAAATGTGTTCT
>CAYIYY010000117.1:0-4219 GCA_964367605.1 uncultured Candidatus Izemoplasmatales bacterium
TTTTTATGGATCATAAACCTGCTAGAGCAGCTGTCGAAGTAGCTAGATTGCCAAAAGATGTTCTTGTTGAAATAGACGCGGTTTGCGTTAGATAAAAACCTTAATCGCCCTTCAATGGACGATTTTTTTATAATCACGAGTGTTAAAAATTTCTCATTTATGTATTGACATTGTTAAAAATTTCTCATATAATACTCCTGAAAGCGTTTTTAGTGGGGTAAATATTATGAAAAATATGGAAATAATCAAAAGTTACGTGCCAATCGCTGATTTTATAGCAAAAGTCAATGGAGAGAAATGTGAAGTCATTTTACACGACCTTTCAGATATTGAACATTCGATTATATACATTGTAAACTCTCATATTTCTGGAAGACAAGTCGGGGGTTCAATTACGAAATATGCTTTAGATTTAGTTATGAAACATGACGATGCTAAACAAGATCATTATGTCAACTATATTGGTAAGAATGAGAAGTCAGGTAAGTTAATGCGTTCTTCAACCTTGTTTATACGCAATGAATTAAAGGAAACGATTGGTTTATTATGTGTGAACATCGACATTACTGATGTTGTTAAATTGCGTGATGAACTTAATAGTATGATCCGTTTTAATCTTGAAATATATGATGATAAACCTTCTGAACCAGAAAGATTTGATTTATCAATTGATGAAATTGTGACTGAAATCGTTGACAGTGTCTTGCTTGATTCAAATGTAAATATTATGAATTCGACACAAACTGAAAGAAAAGATCTTGTTTATAAAATGCATAACCGCGGAGTATTTAAGTTTAAAGGCGCCGTTAACCATGTGTCTTCAAGACTTGATGTTTCACCACAAACATTGTATCGATATATTAAGGAATTTGATAGCAAATAAATATTAGATGGAGGGTAATTATGGATGTTAAATTGAAAATGAATAAAAAATTTTCTGATTTGCAAGGAGGACTCTTTTTAGAAGTCACAAAAGCTGACGTTGGCGAAGGCGTTGGAAAACTATTAGAAAAAGGATACAAAATTATGGCGTGGGCAGATCCTTTCTTCCCAGATCCTGCAATTCCAAATTCTGTAAAAGAGGCAATGATTAAAGCTATCGAAGGTGGATTTCCAGCTCATTACTCAATGCCAATTGGATTGTTTGATTTAAGACAAGAAATCGCTAAAAAAGTCGCAAAACAAACTAAACTTACAATTAATCCAAGCCGAAACGTTATTGTAGCACCTGGTTCTGATTCCGGATTACTCTATTCAATGATGCCTTTTATTAACGAAGGTGATGAAGTTTTAATTCCTGATCCAAGTTATCCAAGTAACTTCTTAAATCCTAAGTTATTAGGTGGAGTAGCGGTACATGTTCCGCTTTATGAAGAAGATAACTATCAAATTAGAATTGAGGAGTTTGAGAAAAGATTAACACCTAAAACCAAAATGGTATTAATCACTCACCCAAATAATCCGACAACGACAGTCTTCAGAAGAGAATCCATTGAAAAATTATGTGAATTCATCGTAAAAAATGATTTAATCCTCGTTTCAGACCAAGCGTTTGAAGATCATATCTATGACGATATTGAATTTGTTATTCCCGCAACACTTCCAGGTATGTGGGAAAGAACTGTAACCGTATGTTCTATTTCAAAAGGAATCGGATTAAGTGGTTTAAGAATTGGGTATATTTATGCAGATGATAAAATCATGGATGTACTTTATGGTGGCGCTGTTAATGTGTTAGGTGCTGCGTCTACAGTATCATCGATTGGCGCTATTGCAGCATTAAAGGATGAGGAACACTTAAGAACTACGTATAACCGTTTAGAGAGAAGACGCAGACTTGCTTATGAAGTGTTTTCAAAAATACCAGGTGTTACACTAACAATGCCTGAAAGCGGGATATTATGTTGGCTTAATGTTTCTAAATTAGGTACAGCAAAAGAAGCATCAGCTCAAATCCTAGAAGATGCACATATTCTAGTTAACGAAGGAACTCCATATGGATTTCAAGGTGAAGGACACTTACGTATTGTCATAGCATGTTTTAATGACGATGATGAAGCTGTTGAAGCCTTTAATCGAATAGCAAGTGCACTAAAGAAGTTAGCAAATCAAAAAGGAATAAACTAAAAAGAGGAGAAAAAAATGAACGAAGTTAAAAAAGAAAAGCTTGAGTTTCGTGGCGGATGGGGAATGTCATTCATTCCTATGGCGGTTTTCTTCATTGTATGCGTATTACTTTTTATTGTTTTCATGGCGTTTGATATGCATGCTTTGGCAATGGGAGGATTTTTCGGTCTTGTCATTGGTGGTTTGTTTGTAAAAGGTTTTAAAAATTACGGCCGTTATTGGGGAGCTGTAATGAAGGGAATTGCAAGTCCAACAAGTGTTGCAGTTATCATTATTCTTTTTGTTATCGGCATGTTTTCAGAATTGATGAAATCAGCTGGCGTTTCCAATGGCTTCTTGTGGTTAGCCAGTTCAATTGGACTTAAAGCAGGGTTATATGTTGCATTTGCATTTATAGCTTGTTGTATAATTTCAACCGCAACTGGATCATCCATTGGAACCATGTTTGCTGCCTTCCCAATTTTTTATCCAGCAGGATTACTATTAGGCGCTAGCCCAATATTCCTCGCCGGCGCTTTAATTGGTGGAGCAATATTTGGTGATAATTTAGCTCCAATTTCTGATACGACCATTGCTTCAGCAAACACTCAAACGTATCGCGGTGGATTAAAAACTGCAGAAATTGCTGGTGTTGTGGCTACAAGATTTAAATACTCAATTGTCGCAGCCAGCATTACTTTCATTCTATTCGCTTTATTTGGAGGAATTGGTGGAACCATGGGCGTTGATGCTGGAGTTCAAGGAAGTCCATTACCACTTATCATGTTAATTCCTGTCGCGTTGTTATTATTTGTTGCTATTAAAACGAGAGACATATTTGCTTCAGTCACAGTTGGTCTTTTATCAGGAATGATTGTTGCTTTGGCATCTGGCTTAATTACATTTGCTGGCGTATTCAGCGTGAATAATGGGGCGACAACTGGTTTCTTATCAAATGGTATTGCAAATATGATGGGAACTGTAACGTTAGTTATTTCCGTATTCGGTATCATGGGTGTTTTACAAGAAGCTGGTGCTCTTGATAAATTAGTATCTGGTATATTAAATAGTAAAATGGCTAAAACACCACGTGGAGCAGAAGTTGCTATCATGATTGGAACGATTCTTACAACGTTACTATTTGGTGGCGTTACAAGTGCTTCGATCTTAACATTTGGTCCCGTTGTTGATGAAATCGGAAAACGTAAAAATATCCATCCTTATCGCAGAGCGAACTTACTCGATGGATTTGCAAATAGTATTCCGCATAATGTTCCGTTCTTAAGCGCATTTGTTTTCATCGGTGTAGCGTTAACCGGATTGAGTCCTTATCAAGTAGCTTTAGGATCTTTATACTCATTTATTTTATTCCTAGTATTATTATTCGCCGTTATAACAGGATGGGGTTTAAAATACGAAGGTAAAAATGGAGAAGAACTAAAAGAGAATATTGTAGAATAGTAAAAACCTAGCTAAGGTACAAGCCTTTAGCTAGGTTTTTTTAATTGGAGTTTTCTTCTACAGATCGAATCTGATAACGATGATAGCGTAATTCAATATCTCGAAGACTGCGTTTCAATTTGATTCGGTTCTTTTTGATCAACGGTTTAACAATTTTATTATACTCAATTTCTTTCTTGGCAATTTTGATATAGGGTCGATATGATTTAATCAATTTATTGAAATCTTCGGCGACGCCATCGGTAAATTGACGATTCGTTTTGATAGCGAGTCGGTATTCACTAGAAAGTCTTGCTACCGTCTTTTCCGTTTTTACTTGTTCGATTTTGACTTGAGATAGATACTCATTATCAACATTAAGCAATTGTTGTTTCAACTGAACTACAGTAGTATCATGGCGTGTCTTCCAATTGATTTTTAAAGATTCAACTTCCTTTTTCATGCTTTCGTCTATCCGGGATAGTTCAGACATTTTAGTGACGAAAGCTGATTCAACAGCTTGAAGTCTAGAAGCATATCTTGTTTTGATTTGTTCGCGAGAAGTATTGATGTCATCCATTAATTCATTGTAATCTTTTTGGTTGATTTCTTCGGTTTTCTTGAAATAAATTTCAAGGTAATTTTTCATCAAATCTTTTGTATTATCATCCAG
>CAYIYY010000118.1:0-4176 GCA_964367605.1 uncultured Candidatus Izemoplasmatales bacterium
GTTTCTAAGTCTGATTGAGAGAGATGAATGTGTCTTGCTGATATTTCTACTAATACTTTTCTTTCCATATGGTACCTCCTAAAATGTCATTCATATTTTACTACTTTTTACGTGTTTTTTCAATGAAATAAACTTTATTGTTGTATTTACAACACATTTTGATATAATGAATGAGCAACGCAGTTCGAAATCCATCCTGCGTAAACAAAACTAGGAGGATATACTATGCCCAATGAATTATTGTGGATTATTTTTGCTTTAACAAATTTTATTTTATTTATCGCTTGTTACAAATTGTTTGGAAAAACGGGTATTTTTGTTTGGATAGCAATGGGTACTATTTTGGCTAATATTCAGGTCATGAAGACTGTCACATTATTTGGTATTGAAGCAACATTAGGCAATATCATGTATGGCACAATCTTTTTAGCCACAGATGCATTAAGTGAAAAATATGGGAAAAAATCGGCACAGAAAGCTGTTTACTTAGGTTTTTTTACATTAGCAGTTTCAATTATAATCATGCAATTAGCTTTAAAGTTTAATCCCAATCAATATGACACTGCACAGCCCCATTTAGATGCAATATTTGGTTTTTATTTGCGGGTTGCTGGAGCTAGCTTAGTCGCCTATTTGATTAGTCAAACATTAGATGTCTATATCTTTCATAAAATTAAGGATAAACTTCCAGATACAAAATGGTTATGGGTTAGAAATAATGTCGCAACGATTATCAGTCAAATTTTTGATACCGCAATATTTGTCTCCATTGCTTTTATCGGTGTCATGGATTCCGATATAATTTGGCAGATATTCATTTCGACATTCATCATAAAAATGATGGTTGCTTTACTCGATACACCTTTTGTATACCTCGTTAAGAAAATTACTCCATTAAATGATTAAAGGGCTTCCGCCCTTTTTTTTATTATTAAAATGGATGTATAAACATCGAATCTCCAAAGGAGAAGAAACGATACTTTTCTTCAACTGCTTTTTTATAAGCATTCAAAATGATCTCTTTTGATGAAAATGCAGATACCAACATAATTAATGTCGATTTCGGTAAATGGAAGTTCGTAATTAAAGCATCAATGGCTTGAAACTTAAATCCTGGATAAATAAAGATATCAGTCCACCCAGAATCGCTCACGAAATCATTATATTTTTGGTAGATTGATTCAAGTGTTCTTGTCGTTGTTGTACCAACAGATATGATTCTACGGTTTTCTATTTTGGCTAATTTTAAAATATCCACTGTCTCTCGTTCTAATCGGTAAAATTCAGAATGCATTTTATGGTTTAAAACATCATCGACAGCAACAGGACGAAAAGTTCCTAAACCGACATGGAGCGTTAATGTGCAAATGATAACACCCATCTTTTTGATTGCATCGATTAGTTCATTCGTAAAATGTAATCCCGCTGTCGGTGCTGCGGCACTTCCAACTGCTTTAGAATAGACCGTTTGATAGCGGTCAGGATCTGTTAATCTCTCGTGAATATAAGGTGGGAGTGGCATTTCTCCAAGTTGATCGAGTATTTCTAAGAAGATGCCACTATAAATCATTTCAAAATGACGGATGCCTTCTTCGCCTTCTTTCACACATTTTGCGATTAGCAGTCCGTTTCCAAACACAATTTCAGTCCCCAATTTAACTCTCTTTGCGGGTTTAGCTAGTGTTTCCCAAACGTTATTACCAAGTTCAGTTAATAATAACACTTCGATGATGGCATTCGTTTGTTTTTTAACACCTAACAATCTCGCTGGAAGAACTTTAGTATCATTCAAAACTAAAACGTCACCCGCTTTTAAATAGTGGGTGATATTTTTGAATGTATCATGCTTTAGATTCGTTGAATTTCGGTCAACTAATAAAAGTTTTGATGCGCTTCTGTCTAAAAGCGGGATTTGTGCAATTAATTCCTCGGGTAAATAATAATCAAAATCGGATGTTTTCATTCAAATAACGTTCCTTGATAAGATTTTTTGAGATGTTTATAGGCCTTTTCGGTTACAACTCGTCCTCTAGGAGTACGACTGATAAACCCTTTTTGGATCAAGAAGGGTTCATAAACATCTTCTAATGTTTGAGGGTCTTCACTGATGGAGGTGGCGATGGTTTCTAAACCAACGGGTCCTCCATGGTATTTTTCAATGATTCCTAGTAAATATTCGCGGTCTTTTCGATCAAGACCTGATTCGTCTATTTTAAGTTTATCTAATGCGATTTTTGTGATATCGACCGTAATGATTCCATCACTTAGGATATCTGCGTAATCTCTGACTCGCCTAAAAAGTCGGTTGACAATCCGAGGAGTTCCTCTGCTTCGTTTTGCTAATTCTTGGATTGCATACTCATGAATATCACAATTATAAATGCTAGCGGTTCTTCTACAAATAGTTTCTAAATCTTGATCATTATAAAATTCAAGTTTATGAACAATGCCAAAACGGTCTCTTAATGGACCGGTTAAGTCACCAAACCGTGTCGTCGCTCCTATCAGTGTAAACGGAGGTAAATCGACACGAATCGATTTCGCACCAGAATCTTTTCCTACGACAATATCAATGACAAAGTCTTCCATCGAAGAATATAAAATTTCTTCAACGATTTTCGGTAATCGATGGATTTCATCAATGAATAAAACATCGCCTGGTTCAAGACTAGTTAGTATCGCGGCTAAGTCGCCTGTTCTTTCTATGGTAGGTCCGCTGACAACCTTCATAGACACTCCGAGTTCATTCGCAATTACTTGCGCAAGGGTGGTCTTACCAAGTCCTGGAGGGCCATAAAGCAAAACGTGATCTAATGATTCATTTCGTTTTCTAGCAGCTTCAACAGCGATTTGAATCATCTCTTTGACACTCGTTTGACCAATATATTCATTAAAGTGTTGCGGTCTTAATGTTGCTTCAACTTCGTCATCCATTAATAGGTTATTCGTTAAAATGCGTTTGTCCATAGATAGCACCTCAATAACATTATACCAAATAATTACTTATTTTAAGATAAGTATTTCATGTTCTTTTATTGTATTTAAAGAAGACATAATATATAATAAAGTCAAAAGGTTCGAAGGGGTGAGGAAATGCCAAGAAAACGCGCTAATAACATTATTCCGCCGCAAGCATTCTCTCCTGAGATTTTGAAACACGAACAAATTCAAAATGAGATACAAAATTCTATCCTCAGAATTGAAGAGAAATATCGTGTGGAAATTGCTAAAATTGAATCTAATTTCGCAGTTTTTGATGAAGAGTATTTTCGTGCTTTTCAACAATATGAAACCGACTTTTCAGCTGCAATCGCCTATGTTGAGGATGAATATAGGCTTCTTTTTGATGCTTTATTGAGTGATTTAGAAGATAATGCTAAAAAACAAGCGTATATGATTGCAAAAGAACAAAATGAATATGATAACATTCTCAGTAAATTTGAGTCTCTTCAAAAACAAGCTCATGAAAAATATATCGAGTTATGTAAAGTATCTGAAGCCTATATCGATCGTGAGTCCCATATTCATACGGCATTTGTTAAAGATGAAGACCAGCGATTTGATACAATAAGAAAAAATTATTCAAGTATCAATAACAAACAATATGATACGTTACTTTGGTCAATGGAAAAATCAAAGAACTCCTTAGGCGATTTATCAAAAAAGCTTAATGACCAAGGGTTTAATGATGCAAAGTTCATGACTACTTCTGTAATAAAAACGATTGAAGATTTACGGGAAGCAAAAAACAATATTACGGTATTGTTCAAAACGACAACACAAGTATTTTCGCAAAAAAAGAAAATAATTGATGACTTATCTTTAGTCAGACAAAAACCACATTCTGTTTTAAATCAAAAATTAATCAATCAATTCGTTGAACAAATTCATAATGTCAATGATCAACGTCAATCGTTTGAAACTTTAGTTAAGAATGATTTAAAAAAATCCGTTGCCACTATCAGTAAAAAACTCATTCAAGCAGATAAAGACAATGATGACAAATTAATCAAAAAATACATCATGCAATACAAAATTATTAATGCAAAAGCCGAGTTTCTATTAAAGAGAAATCGAGAGATGTCTGACTTACTCATCCAAAAATATCAAAATGAAATTAAAAAGATTAAGATCGATTCATTTAGACGAGTTGAAGAGATTAAGTTAGCATATTAT
>CAYIYY010000119.1:0-4166 GCA_964367605.1 uncultured Candidatus Izemoplasmatales bacterium
GAATACCAGGAATGCCATAAGCAATGGCTTTTTGGGCTAAAGTTTCAGCTTTGGATGCTTTTGCGCGAGGCGTTGAAATCGCCCAGTGATTGTTTTGAATGATGATGACCATCGGAACATTGAACACCGCACCAAAGTTGATGCCCTCATGGAATTCACCGTGAGAAGTACCGCCGTCACCGATATAAGCGATGACGACTTCATCTTTCTTTAGAATTTTCGCAGCGTAGGCAAGACCTGCGGCGTGTGATATCTGTGAACCAATCGGAACATTGACGGGAAGCACTCTCACTGAATCGTCGTACCGACTACCCGCTTCATTGCCATACCAGTAAAGGAATAATTGTTCGAGCGTGACACCTTTATAAAGCATTGCGTTGAGTTCTCTAAAAGAGACAGCGAGCCAGTCTTGATCAGAAGTAGCGGCCATCGGTCCGATTTGCGCGGCTTCTTGGCCCATATTAGGGGCATAGGTGAGCATACGACCTTGACGTTGAAATTGAATCGCTTTGATATCAGCGACTCTGCCTAACGTCATGGTTTGGTACATTTTGAGTAAGACATCTTTGGGGATAGAAGGTTCAAGTGATTGATTGATGACTTTTCCTTCATTATCAAGAACTTGTAAGACTTTTTTCTTGAGTGGGTTATATTGATCGAATAACATAGGTCCTCCTTGTTATAGATAAAATCGATTTAGTCTTTCTAAAAGTTAGTCAAGACCAACTTTATTATAACGTGAAATCGATTTAGTCTCAATTGATATGCTTGATAGTCGTATACTTTGTATACATTGAATGATTAGGTCTTGAAAATGAAGGGTAGTAGTGGTAAAATAATGCAAGACATTGGGCTATGGCCAAGTGGTTAAGGCATCGGACTCTGAATCCGAGACCGAAAGTTCAAATCTTTCTAGCCCTGCCATGAAATTAGCACAGTCGCATGGCGGCTGTGTTTTCTTTTTCAAAGGATTTCGTTTGGGGATAGTGTATAATGATGATAAGGCGAGGTGATGAAATGATCTTATATCCTGATATAGAAATAAAACATCACGTCGATGAATCTGATTTAAAATACGAAAGTATCGGAACGCAAATGGAAAAACCGATGCATCAAAGCATCAAATATTATTTGTGCCCAGATAGTGCTTGTCATGAATTTAAAATTGGTCGGTTTATCGCCGATATCTATCAAGAGGGGCATATCAAAGAAATACAAACCGGATCATTTCAGTCCTTAGATCATAAATTATCCGCTCTCTTACCAACGTATCCTATCACGGTCGTTTATCCTTTAGTCAAACGCAAGACGATTATTGAAATGGATTATTTATATGGAACGAAAAAACCTAAAAAATCACCGAAGATTGGCAATCCATTGCATATTATGACCGAACTCGTAAAAATAAAAAAACATTTATTGCATCCCAATCTTGATTTCATGATTTTTTACGTTGATGTCGATGAGTACCGAAGGAAATCAGAAGCGTCCTCATCAATAAAAAATCATGAACGTTTGGCGCAGTATCCTAAAGGGTTACCTATCCTTTATACTTTGAAAACCAAAGACGATTTTTTGGCGTTATTACCTGATGTCTTACCAGAAGAGTTGACGGCTAAATCCTTACAAAAATTACTCAAACTGAATAAAACTGAAACACAATCTTTGATTCAAGTTTATAAAACGATGGGATTATTACAATATATAAGAAAAGAAGGTAGAGCCTTTGTCTATCAACTGAACAAAAATGGAGAATGACAATGTATAAAATGAAAGCATTTATTGATTCCCATCTTCATTTTTTAGGGATGGGGTATGTTGCTTATTTAATTGAACTGAAACAATATCATTCGATTGATGAAATTATTCAATCTGTCAAAATGATGAATCATCAAAGCATGATTATCGGTAGAGGTTGGAATCAAGAACATTTTGAAGAAAAAAGAATGCTTCAAAAACAAGATTTAAATCAAATTTCTACTGAATTACCTGTCGTGATGATTAGAACTTGTGGTCATGTGTTAGCGGTCAATGATAAAATGTTAGAACTTGCAAAGATTGATGAACATTTTATTTATCAAGGAACCGGTTCAGTTGATTTTCAAACAGGGATTATTTCTGAAGATGCGATTAATCTCGTCTATGAAAGTTATCCAAGACCTTCGAAAGCCGATTTAAAGAAATATCTAATCAAAGCTAACGAGATATGTTTAAAAAACGGAATTACAAAAGTTGCCAGTGATGATTTTCAAATCTTCCCAATTTCGTTTGAAGAAATCATCGACGTCATCAATGAGTGTTACAAAGAAAACTTGATTCAAGTTGAAATCACGGAACAAGCCAATTTAAGAACTTATGATATGTTAAAAACATTCATTGATAAAGGTTATGTGAATATAAATTATGGCTCTTATAAAATGGGTCCTTTAAAGTTATTATCTGATGGGAGTTTAGGCGGTAGAACCGCGAGATTAAAACAACCCTATAGCGATGATCCACTCAACCGTGGGATTTTAACTTATTCGTATGATGAATTATATAAGATGGTTCATTTAGCTGATACCCATGGCATGGATAGTGTGATTCATGCGATTGGTGATGAAGCGATTGAAGTAGCGATTCAAGCGATTATTGCGTCTTTAAAAATGACTCACAGAAAAAATCATCATCATGCGATCATTCATGCACAGCTCGCAACGAAAGAACAGATTAATCTCATGAAAGAATGGAATATTGGCGCTATCATTCAACCCGTCTTCTTAAATAGCGATATTGAAATTGTATCTTCAAGAATAGGACAACGGCAATATGAAAGTTATTTGTTCCATACGATGTATCAAAAAGGACTTCATGTCGGTTTTAGTACCGATACACCGATAGAAAACGTCAGTCCGTTAGAAAATATTTATGCGGCTGTATCTAGAAAATCCCAATCAAGACCGGAGTTAAATCCTTTTCTAATGAATGAAGCATATAGTATCGATGAAGCACTCAAATGTTATATTGATCAGAACTTAAATTATGTCTATGAATTAGAACAAAATGATGAAATTATTTTAAGTTTTGACATTCATGTATCAGACGTTTCAGAACTTCTCAATATCGAAATTTTAGAGACAAAAATCAAGGGAAAAACCGTCTATAAAAAGGATTAAAATATTTCTTTCTTTTTTGTTTGACAAAGGGGTTTATCGGGAGTATAATGATTGCCGATATCTCCGAATATCATATAGTGGGGGAACCATTTTATTGGGGTGAATCTTGATTTATCAAGTAGGGCGACTTGGAAGCCCGAATCCGACAGCTAACCTCATAGGAGTTAACCAAGCGTATAATGCTTATTTGCGATTATGCGCTTTTTGTTTACTTAAAAAGCGATTAATTTATGAGATCAAACAATGATTTGAATGGGGAGAAAATATGGAAGTATTAATTAAATTAGGGATTATTCTAGTCGTAGGATTTGCAGGGGGGAAATTAGCGGGATTAGTGAAATTACCGTCTGTTTCCGGCTATTTAGTGGTAGGTTTATTGTTAGGACCATCACTCTTTAACCTTGTGAATACTCAAGACGTTGAGTCATTTGAAATATTAAGTGAAATTGCTTTATCGATTATTGCCTTTTCCATTGGTAGTGAATTCGTCGTCAAAGACATGATGAAATACGGCAAAAGAATTTTTTGGATCACACTTTTAGAAGTGGTTGGTGCCATTGGGGTCGTATTCACTGTCATGTATTTTATCTTTAACCAACCTTTTGCCTTCTCCATTGTTATTGCATCCATGTCGGCTGCTACCGCACCCGCAGCTACATTAATGGTCATCCGCCAGTACCGTGCAAATGGGCCACTCACTAGAACCGTTCTACCGGTGGTTGCATTAGATGATGTATTTGGAATTATGGCATTTGGGGTTGCCATCTCACTTGCGAAGTTATCCATTAGTCCTGATGCAGTATCTGTCGGCGCCATGTTCTTAACACCGGTCATAGAAATTGGTGGGTCATTATTACTCGGTGGCGTCTTAGGGGTTATCTTGGCTTTTGCATCCAGAATGGCTAAAAGCAGAGATGAAAATCAAATATTAACACTAGCATTTATTGGCATAGCAACCGGCGTTGCAAAATGGTTAGGTTTATCACCGTTACTTGCGAACATCATGATGGG
>CAYIYY010000120.1:0-4140 GCA_964367605.1 uncultured Candidatus Izemoplasmatales bacterium
AGTACCCCCACAGTGGTCTTTCACCACCTAGTTATATGCCATGCCCGGCACACATTCAAAAAGACCACCAATTGAAATCTTGGTGGTCTTTCCATCAATCATATAAATCAAGAAATATATATTTCTTATAAGTATCTTTCGCAACCAAATACTGCAGTTGCCCCATCCGAAACACTCGTGACAACTTGTCTTAAAGATTTTTTACGAACATCTCCTGCAGCGAATACACCTTTTACACTCGTTTCACAATCATCGTCTGTTACAATCCATCCACCTTCAGATAATTCGACTTGACCTTCAACCATTTTTGAATTAGGAGTCATTCCAACCGCAACAAATATTCCAGATACTTCTAGATTTCTAACGTCATTTGTTTTTTTATTTTGAATCGTTAATCCTTCAACAAAATCACTTCCAGTGACTTCTAATGCAACACTATCCCAAATTATTTCTACGTTTGCAGTTGCAAATAATCTTTCTTGGAGAACTTTAGCCGCTCTTAATTCATCTCTACGATGAATTAAATAGACTTTAGGACACATTCTTGCCAAATAAATAGCATCTTCTACGGCAACGTCACCCCCACCGACAACAGCCGTTACTTTCCCTTTGTATAATGCACCATCGCAAGTTGCACAATATGAAATGCCTTTTCCAAAGAAGGTTTCTGTACCAATGGCATCTAGTGGCCTTGATTTAGCACCTGTTGCGATAATGACCGTTTTTGTATAATAAGTCTTATCATACCCGATAACTTTTTTAATTTTTCCTGATAAATCAAGTTCTTTCACTTCATCAGTCGTAAATTTCACACCTAAACTTTCGGCGTGATTGACCATTAATGTGGTTAATTCCATACCTGATACATGAGCTATACCAGGATAGTTATCTACTTCATAAGTATTCGCTATTTCGCCTCCTGGCAAAAATTTTTCTAACAGAACGAAATTCATCATCGCTCTACTAGCATAAATGCCTGCGGCTATGCCCCCGGGCCCTGCACCTATAATGACTAAATCTAAAATATTATCCATATTATCACTCTTCTTTCACTTGATCCATTTTTAATCGACACCTTTGAAAATATAAATGAATCTAGCGTCATTTATTTGTCTACTTCAGTTATAAAACTATTGATATTTGCATTAATGCTTCTTTCATGGATTTTTTCAACAATATCATCTACTCTTTAATTTTTATGAGATGTCATTTCATCCAGTCGATATTTGTGATATAGCATGACTTTATTATTATACCATTCGATACCACAGTAAACAGTATTTTATGCTCAGTGTTAATAATCTTCAATTATGAACCATCACCATCATTCAATAACGTCAATTCGTTGACATAAGAAGCAATAACATTACTGACCACTAAATATCCATCATTATTGAGATGAAGCCCATCAAAAGTAAAGTCACGTTTGAGTTCTTCTCCTGATACTAATTCTGAATAGACATTCATATAGGTATAATCATATTCAATTGCTATCGATTGTAAAGTTGAATTAAACAATCGGATATCATCCCAATAGTCAGTAAAATGTGAGTAAATCATCGTATTCGTTGGATACAATGATTCGATATAAACTTCACATTCGGGTAATTCTTCTTGAATCATATCGAGTATTTGTCGGTAATTTTTTTCAACCGTTTCGAGGGATCTTCCGCCGTGAATATCATTGATACCGATAAGTAAAACGATGACTGAAGGCTCAATCTTTAAAACATTTGAATCTAAACGATCGAGGACTCCATCGGTTTTATCTCCGGCAATACCACGGTTATAAATCAATAAGTCACTTGAAAAGTGGGCATTTAGATCATAACCATCCGTTAAACTATCCCCTAAGAAGACAATTTGATTTATCTCGGCCGTCTTATTTTCTTCGATATAAGCTTTATTCTTGTTATTCCAATAGACGCCTCTAATCGTAGGCCAAGCAAACCAAATAATCATCCCTATAAATATAAGAATGCCGATAATACTTCCAAATACGAATAACAACCTTTTCGCTCTTCTTCTCACTTTAGCCTCTTTCAAATGTTAAGCCATTCTTTGAAGATAATATTCAATGATTGCTTGCGTTCCGTTTTCTGAATAACCTGATTCATTGAGTGTCTCAAATATACGAACAACACGTTCAACAACATCGAGTTTCAAATCTTGTTTTTCTTCCATGACTAATTTTAAATCTTTCAAGAAATGTTTGATAAAGAACCCTGGAGCGTAATCATGATTAATCATTTTACGACCATTGATTTGGGCTTGCCATGAAGATGCAGATCCACCTGTAATAACATTAAGCATGGAATCAAGATTTAAATCTTTTGATTTCGCATATAGTAAAGATTCTGCGATTGCGGCAATATTCCCTGCAATAACCACTTGATTGGATAGTTTAGCATGTTGACCATTGCCTGCTTCCCCCATATAAGTAATAGTTTTTCCCATGAGTTGTAGTAGCGGTAAAATGGAAAGATAAGTATCGTGGTCACCGCCAACCATAATCGAAAGCGTTGCGTTGATGGCACCAACGTCACCACCAGTGACTGGTGCATCTATCATATGAAGTCCAAGCGTTTTAGCTTGGCGATATAAATCTTTCGCTAGCGTTGGTGATGAGGTTGTCATATCAACTAAAATAGCATTCGCTTTTGCGTGTTTAAAGACCTCTTCATAAACCTCTTTAACATCTTTTGGGTAACCTACGATTGAAAAGATAATATCTGCGTCTTTAACACATTTTTCAATGGTCTCGCAAGCTTTTATTTCTGGTTCTAATGCTTTTGCTTTTTCAAAAGTACGATTATAAGCTGAAACATGGTAACCAGCTTTTTGTAAATGTCTCGCCATGGGATTCCCCATAACCCCTGTTCCTATCCATGCTATATTCATCTATATAATCCTCCTTAGCAAATGATATATAAATAATTATATCATTGATTTTAATCGTTTTCTAAATGCAAACGCAATCAAAAGGCAAAATACAATCCAAGGGATTAATGATAACAACGAGAAAATCATACCGATTAATCCAAACCCTGAAGGAATACTCATTAATACAGCTGATATAAAACCAAATATGGCGATATTTTTTGGATACTCATTCGATTTATAAAAAGCGATTGAAAACAGTAATAAAGCAATCGCATTTAAGAAATAATAAGATATAAAAGCAGATCCTTCATAGTTCGCTAACATTGCTTCTCCAGCAGATAACAATCTTTCGAGTTCAATACCTGAAGATACGTAATATTTACTACTCAAAATCATCATTTCGAAAGCAGGATTTGAAGCATAATAAGCCGCAACACCAATAGAACCTAATAACAAAGCGGTGAGAATTAAAAAGGGTGAGGTTTTATATAAATGCCATGCTAGTGAGAGATATATAACAGCTAAAATTGAATTATTAACAATATAGAGTAAATCTAAGCTTAATAATCCCTTAAACAAAGAAGTATGAAACAATTCAAAGAAACCGATAACCGTTGTGGGTGGTGGAACCACTACAAACACCGCCACTTGAACAGGGATTAAAGCTATCATGACAAATAATAATGCAATGGACCATTTTAGAATCGTAGTTTCGCTTGTTTTATGAATTGACATCATTCTTTATCCTTTCAAAATAGTAACTTATTATCATCATTGAGTTTATTATAACGCTAGCGATGAAGATAGTCGAGAAAAATTGAGATTTGACAAGAATATCATTCATATTCATAGAATATGGATAATATTAAATTATAAAATATTGACAAACTAACGATTGTTAGTTTATAATAATGATAGACTAACAATTGTTAGTAAAGGATGGATGCGTATATGACAACGAAAGAAAGAATACTATATGAAGCACTGAATCTATTTTCTGTTAAAGGCTACTCTTCTGTATCTGTCAGAGATATAGCTTATGGAGTAGGGATAAAAGAGAGTTCTTTATATAATCACTTTTCAAATAAACAAGATATTTTTAATCATTTAATTAACGTCTGTAAAGGTATGGTTTCTAGCCAATACAACATACTCAATTCAAAAGAAAACTTTTCAAATATTAATGACAATTCAAATCTTTCATTCCAAGAAATTCTTCATTCAATATCTCGAACTATATTTAACTTATATACTTCC
>CAYIYY010000121.1:0-4023 GCA_964367605.1 uncultured Candidatus Izemoplasmatales bacterium
CCTTGTACTGAAATCTTTTATGATCGCGGACCGGATTTCGGCGATTTCACACCAGATGCGATTCGCGATGATATTGAAAACGATCGATATGTTGAATTTTGGAATATCGTATTTTCTCAATATAACGCTAAACCGGGTCTCAAAAGAAGTGAATACCCTGAATTACCCAATAAAAACATTGATACAGGCTGTGGCCTAGAACGTTTGACATCCATTATACAAGGTGTTAAAACGAATTTTGAAACTGATTTATTCATGCCTATTATCAATCAAATCGAGGCAATCTCAGGTGTGAAATATGAAGGTCAAATGGCTTTTAAAGTTATCGCCGATCATATTAGAACGGTAACCTTTGCGGTCGCAGACGGTGCTGTACTAGCGAATGAAGGACGTGGCTATGTTTTAAGACGTTTACTTCGTAGAGCAGTCAAATACGGCAAGAAACTAGGTATAACACGTCCCTTCATGGATGAACTCGTTGATGTTGTAATTCGGAACATGGATGTTTATTACGCTTATCTCAATGACCAAGCAGACATCATTAAAAAGATAGTTCAAACGGAAGAAACTAAATTCTTAGAAACAATAGCTTCAGGAGAAAAACGTTTTGAAGCGATTGTTCATAATACAAACTCTATCATCATTTCAGGACTAGATGCTTTTATTCTATATGATACTTATGGTTTCCCTATTGAATTAACTCAAGAGTACGCTGAAGAATTGAAGATGAGTGTGGATATTGAAGGCTTTAAAGCAGAAATGGAAAAACAAAAAGATCGTGCAAGAAATGCTCGAAAAGATATTCAATCTATGAAATCACAAAATGAAGAATTTCTTCAATTTAATGAAGAAAGTACCTTTGTTGGATATGATACTTTATTATCAGAAACAAAAGTAATTAAACTATTTAAAGAAGGATTAGTCCTCGAAAAAACTCCATTTTATGCAACATCTGGTGGACAAGTTGCGGATACTGGCGTTATATATAATGACAAGTTTTCTGCGAAGGTCACCGATGTTTATAAATTACCTAACGGTCAATTTTTGCATGTGTTTGATTTGATTGAAGGAACCCCTGAAGAAGGAATGAAAGTTAATGCGAAAGTTGACGAATTAAAACGCAATTTGACAGCATATAATCATTCCGCAACGCACTTATTGTTTAAATCGTTGAGAGATTTACTCGGTTCTCATATTTCTCAACAAGGTAGTCAAGTCACATCAGAAATGTTAAGATTCGACTTTAATCATTTTGAAACAATTACTGAAGAACAAATTCTAGAACTTGAAAAACGTGTTAACGAAATGATTTCACATGATTATCCGACGCATACAGAATTATTAAGCGTCGACGAAGCCGTCAAAAAAGGCGCAATCGCTGAATTTGGAGAAAAATACGGTGACACTGTTCGAGTTATTGATTTGAAATATACATTGGATTTATGTGGTGGAACGCACGTTAAAAACATTAAAGATATTCATCGTTTTGCGATAAAAAACGTCTTTTCAATCGGTTCAGGAATTTACCGAATTGAAGGATTAACCAATATCGGCGTTGAAAGTATCGTTGATGGTTTAGTTGGCATTAATCAAGAAATAGAGAATTTAGTTCGTAAAGCAGACTCTATTATCTCTTCTGCAAAATCTGAAGGAATTGATGTGACTTTTAATCACGATATTAATAAAACTGTTCTTGGATCTTATCAAGACGTCATCAATAAAAGAAACGAATTTTCTTCGCTTCAAAAAGCAGTGAAAGAACTCGAAAAAGAAGTTTCTAGATTAAAAGAAAATCAAGTGTTATCATCCATGGATGCGTATTATTCGTTCATTGAAAATAATATGTTCGTACAAAGAGTCGATGGCATGGAAATGAATCAATTAAAACAACTTGTCGATAACATCGCTAACAAAACACAAAATGGACTTGTGTTCGTTGCTTCGGTTAGTAATGACAAAGTCATGTTCTTAGCAAAGAGCTTATCCAAAGACTATCATTGCGGCGAATTAGTTAAAGCGGCTGCACAAATCTGTGGAGGTAATGGTGGCGGAAGACTTGATTACGCTCAAGCCGGCGGAAAAGACACGTCTAAAGTCGATGAAGCGATTGAATTCATTCGAGGAAAAGTTCTATGAAAGTCTTAGGGCTGGACTTAGGAACGACAACATGTGGGATGGCTGTCTCAGATCCTTCAGAGATTTTAGCAACAGGCGTCGAAACTTTTCGTTTTGAAGCAAGTAATTTTGAACTTCCACTTGACTATGTCAAGAAATTTATCGATAATAATAAAATAGGACTTGTTGTTTTAGGCTATCCTAAAAACATGGATGGTTCGATTGGGTTTCAAGGACAAATCGTTTTAGACTTTAAATCAAAGCTCGAAGCGATCACTCAAGTGAATATTGTTTTATGGGATGAAAGATTAACAACTAGGATGGTTACTCAAGCAATGATTTCAGGCGATATGAGCCGAAAAAAACGCAAAGAAAATGTTGATCGTTTAGCAGCGACCGTCATTTTACAAAGTTATTTAGATTCAAGGAGGAGATAAAATGGATAGAGAAATGGAAACTTTCATTGTAACAGATGAAAATGGAAAAGAAATTACGTGTCAAATCATCATGACTTTTGACTCAGATGAATTTAATAAAAGTTATGTTGTATATCAAATCGTCGGTGATGAAACTGGCGAATATTTTGCGGCTGCTTTCAACCCTGAAGATGGCGATGAAGGTCGCTTAATTCAAATTGAAACCGACGAAGAATGGGACTTTGTTGAAGAAGTTTTAGAAAGCTTTCTCGATGATCAAGAAGAAGAGGAAGAACATCATCACGACCACGATCACGAACATCATCACGAAGACGAAGAGTAATATTTTTACTCTTTGCTTTTTTTGGAGCGACTATGAATGACATTTTGCATCTCATTGAACAAGACTTAATGCTAAAAAAAATCCATTTATTGGGATTAGAAATGAATATTCCTATGATGGAATTTGAGGGAATTAATTTCGTTTCGAAATTAATCAATGCCTATGCTACTCCCAAAGTATTAGAAATAGGTACAGCTATCGGTTTTAGTTCAATTGCTTTATCAAAAATGTCGGATGCTGAGATTTGGACGATTGAACGTAATCCTGAATTATATGAAATTGCACAAAAAAACGTGAATGACATCCAACTAAATGATCGAGTTCATTTGCTTTTTGGCGATGCATTTGATATAGACGTTCTGAGTCTGAATCAATTTGATGTTATTTTTATTGATGCTGCAAAAGCCCAGTATCAACGTTTTTTCTCTAAGTTTGAGCCCTTATTAACCGAAAACGGACTAATAGTTACCGATAATTTGTCTTTTCATGGCATTGTTAATCGTGAATCTTCTTTATTAACAAGAAATCAGCGGGCGTTGGCGAGAAAAATTAATAATTTTATCAATTGGCTTAAAACCAACGATGAATTTGATACTGAATTTTATAATATAGGCGATGGCATGAGTGTGAGTCGTCGCAAACGAGGATGATAATTTGAAATTCGTTACAAACTTGTATTATGATCATGAAATTGAACACTTAATTTCTCTAGGAATAAGTGTTTTTCTTCTTAATACCGATTGTTTGACAACACGTGCGACGCGCGTTTTTTCACGTGATGAAATTAAACGATTAGTTCAAATGATTCATCAAGCTAATAAAGAAGTATATATTAACTTAAATACAATGATACACGAAAAAGATATCTTAATCGCTCAATCTTATTTTGAATTCTTAAAACCGCTTAATATTGATGGAATTGTGGTCTTTGACTGGAGTTACTTTCCTATCGCAAAAAATCTTAATATGGAAGACAAACTCATATTTCAACCGAGCACTCTTACAACAAATCTCTATGATCCTTGGTTTTATGAATCTAAGGGAATCAAGGGTATGACGCTCGCAAGAGAAATAACATTAGAGGCAATAAGCGTTATTTTACAAAATAAGAAAGAGATAGAATTATCCATTATCGGTCATGGCATTCAA
>CAYIYY010000122.1:0-4014 GCA_964367605.1 uncultured Candidatus Izemoplasmatales bacterium
CCACAATACGATTACCTAGAAATAAAGACAACCAATGAAAACCTGAAATTAGTTCCTTTTATTAAAGAATTTGTACTTGATGTTGACATTTCAAATAAAAAAGTCATAATTATTGAAATGGAAGGCCTTATATGAAGATAACCATTTTAACGATTTTTCCTGAAATGTTTGCGGGCGTTTTCACAGAATCGATTCTAAAAAGAGCTCAAGGGCAAGGTAGTGTTGAGATTAATTTCGTCAATTTCCGTGAATTTTCTCAAAATAAGCATCATCGAGTCGATGATTATTCGTTTGGTGGCGGACCGGGTTTGATCTTGGCTGTTGAACCTATTTACTTAGCCTTAAAATCAATCTCTGATTATGAAACGGCATTTAAAATCTTAATGACGCCTCAAGGAGCACCTTACACCCAAAAAATCGCCAATGACTTCTCAAAAAAAGACCACATCATTATCATTTGCGGTCATTATGAAGGTTTTGATGATCGAATCTTGAATTTCGTGGATATGGAAGTATCAATCGGTGATTACGTTCTAACGGGTGGAGAAATTGGGGCGATGGTTATCGTTGACAGCGTCACACGTTTACTACCTGGCGTATTGAGTAGCGATGAGAGTTTTGAACAAGATTCGTTTTATAATGGATTGTTAGAGTTTCCTCAATATACGCGTCCTCAAGAATTTATGGGTATGAAAGTTCCGGATGTCTTGCTTTCAGGTAATCATGCGGAAATTGAAAAATGGCGAAAAGAAGAGTCATTCAAAAGAACGAGAGAAAGAAGACCGGATTTACTTAAAAAACGAAGCGAAAAAGATTGATTTTGCTTCTTAGTTATGCTATAATACAAAACGCTGTAAGAACCATACCGACGTTCCGCTGGACATAGATCCATGAACCAAGGGTTTAAAAAATCGAAGGAGTTGATCACTATGTCGCAGCAAATTATTAACCAAGTAACAGAATCATTCATCAAGAACGACATTCCAGAATTTCGTCCTGGAGACAATGTCAAAGTATCTGTAAAGATCAAAGAAGGAAACCGTGAACGTATCCAAGCATTTGAAGGTCTTTGCATGAAAAGACAAGGTGGAGGCGTTAGCGAAACTTTCACAGTTCGTAAAATGTCTTATGGCGTTGGCGTTGAAAGAACATTCCCATTACATTCACCACTAATCGATAAAATCGAAGTGACTCGTTTTGGTAAAGTTCGTCGTGCAAACCTTGGTTATATCCGTGGATTATCCGCAAAAGCAGCTAGAATTAAAGAAAGACGTTAGTTATAAAAAGGCAATCAATCGATTGTCTTTTTTTTATAGATGTAAGAAAATGAAATATTTTCATAAATTCTATCAAAACCATTGAAACACAATGTAAATAATGATAGAATAGTATAAGAAATATTATATTTATGAGTCTTATGAAAGGATTGGGTTAAAATATGAACAAAGCCACGATTTATAATGTCGCATACGCAGCGAATGTATCACTTGCTACGGTTTCTAGAACATTAAATAATCCTCAAAAAGTGAAACCTGAAACACGTGAGCGAGTATTGCGGGTTATTAAAGACCTTGGATATAAACCCAATGCTTTTGCAAAGGGTTTAGCAAGTAAAAAATCAACGACTGTTGCGGTTATTGTTCCGGACATGTCGAGAGCATCTGTTGCAGAAATGCTCAATGGTATTGCAGCTGAATCCCATAAATATTCTTATTCGCTTCTCATCTTTGTAATGAAAGATGATAAAGTTGAAGAATCAGAAATGCTCAAGGAAGTTGTTGCTTCTCAAGTGGATGGCATCCTTTACTTAAATGATGAAATCAATGAAAATCAATATACGATGTTAAATGTCATTCAAGATGAATATAAAGTACCAATCGTTTTAGCGAATACGTTATATCCCTATGACAATAAACTTGTGACGGTATGTATTGATTACTTTAAAGCTGCTTATGAATTAACAACACATTTAATCAATGAAGGCAGAAAAGATATTTATCTATTAACAACTGCTCGTAAATACATGGTTAATGATTTAAAAGAAGAAGGTTATCTCAAAGCAATTAAAGAAGCCAAATTATCGCCTAACATTGTTAGAACCAGTGGAGATATTTCAGTAAATTCTGTTCACTTCAACGAACTTTTCAAAGAAAAGACTTTGGTTGATGGCGTTATCGCAGTTAGAGATTCGATTGCTGTAGCTTTCATCAATACCATGATTGAAAAAGGGAAGAAAATTCCGGAAGATGTCAGCGTCTTCGGTTTCCAAAACACGAAATATGCTTCTTTATCTCGTCCAAAACTTTCTTGTGTTGATATTCCAGTTCAAGAAATCGGACAAAGAGCCATGTCTTTATTAAAACGTGAAATTGATGGTGAAGTCAACGAAATCAAATTTAACGTTTTACCTCATAGCATTATTAAACGTCAATCATCGAAATAAAACGATGAATAAGTCTAGTAATTTTCTTGATACGATTTATAGAGATTCGGTGGAAGGTGTAAACCGAAACGTTCATGAAAATGAAATACGCTTAGGAGTTTCTGCTTTGCAGACGGTAAATCCGTTATCTTTCCAAGTGCGCGAAAGCGAACAAAGGTGGTACCACGGTTAAATTAATCGTCCTTTAATTAGGGCGATTTTTATTTTTTTATAAGTCTATTTTTAGAAAGAAGGAATAATGATGAATTTATTTGAAGATTTAAAATGGCGAGGATTAACTTACGCAATGACTGATCCCTCCATCGAAAAAGTATTGAACCAAGAGAAAGTAACATTCTATCTAGGGGCTGATCCAACAGCAGATAGTTTACATGTTGGACATTTATTAGCTTACTTAGTTGCTAAAAGATTAATGATATCAGGACACAAACCAATCTTAGTCATCGGTGGAGGAACTGGATTAATTGGAGACCCGAGTTTTAAAAACACCGAAAGACAGTTATTAACCATCGAAACATCTTTACAGAATGCGGCTGGTATTACGAAACAAGTTAAGCATTTATTGCCAAATGCAACTGTTGTAAACAACTATGATTGGTTATCATCGTTGAATGCGATTGAGTTTTTAAGAGATATTGGTAAAAATTTCAACGTTTCATACATGATGAGCAAAGATTCGGTAAAATCAAGAATTGAAAATGGTATTTCATTTACCGAATTTTCATATCAAATTATCCAAGCCTGGGATTTTGAATATCTTTTTGGAAAATTTAATTGTGTTATGCAAATTGGTGGCCAGGATCAATGGGGTAATATTACATCAGGTCTCGAATTGATTCGAAAAGTCCATGGTTCAGAAGCTCAAGCTTACGGTTTTACTTTTCCATTAGTGACAAAAGCAGATGGGACAAAGTTTGGCAAATCTGAGTCAGGTGCTGTATGGCTTGATAAGGATAAAACTTCTCCCTATGAGTTTTATCAATATTGGATTAACACGGCAGATGATGATGTCATTATGCGTTTAAAACAATTCACATTCCTAACTAAAGATCAAATTGAAGAACTTGAAAAGGATTTACAACTCCATCCAGAACAAAGAAATCCTCAAAAAGCTTTAGCGAGAGAATTAACTGAATTAGTTCATGGACTAGATGCTTTAAAAGAGGCTGAGCATATTACTCAAGCATTATTTACGGGATCTCTAGAGGAATTAACAGTTGAAGAAATCGAGATGGGATTTAAAGATTTGCTTGGATTTGAAACGTCAAATGATGAACCTATTATCGAATTACTTGTTAAAACTTTATTAGTTCAATCTAAACGGGAAGCAAGAGAACTACTCCAAAGTGGCGCAATTTCTGTGAATGGATTAAAAGTGACGGATATGAATGAATTAGTCAAACAAGAAAATGCCATTGGCAAACGTTATTCTGTGATTCGCAAAGGTAAAAAGAAATACGTTTTAGTCAAACATTTATAAAAGAAAAGAGGATTCCTTGCGGAAATCCTCTTTTAATATGTGTGCCGGGCATGGCATATAACTAGGTGGTGAAAGACCACTGTGGGGGTAC
>CAYIYY010000123.1:0-3958 GCA_964367605.1 uncultured Candidatus Izemoplasmatales bacterium
TTTCTTTAAATGATTCGGGAGTGCTTATGCGCCAGAGAATATCGAATAGTTCGTTCTTAGCCCATCCAACGTTTTTATCAACAGCTTTACGCATCCACTCTGCGGCTTTCTCGAGATCCTTCTCGACGCCTTTACCGTCACGGTGTGCTCTTCCAAGACGAACTGTCGCAGCACCATCACCTTTATCTGCAAATTCTGTCGCTACAGAAATCATTTCTTTTAATGATTCGGGAGTATTTATACGCCATAAAATATCGAATAGTTCGTTCTTAGCCCATCCAACGTTTTTATCAACAGCTTTACGCATCCACTCTGCGGCTTTTTCAAGGCTCTTTTCATAATATGTGCCCGTGAGATATAAATGGGCTAGTGCTACATACGCTCCTGGAATTTCCCGCTTTACTAATCCATCTAAATCCCTTATGGTGTTTTCCGTGTTCACGCTATTTGTATCTCTTATCATGGCATCGACACGCATTATTGTGTTTTGTTTAGATGCCCATTCTCCCAGTAGAATATTTCCGAGTATCATTTCATATTTTGCCTTAATGCGATTAATATCTTTAATATCCGATCCCTTTATTATTGAGTCAATCGTCTCTTTTAGATAATCTGTTAACTCTGAAATATAATGTACACTGGCCCAATCACTTCTGATTACAGTTTGTGGCATTTCAATATAATGGAAATCCAGATTGTTTAAAAGTAATTCTGCCATTTTATTATTGCCTTGTTGTGCACCCAAATATTGCTCCGAATCGTGTTTTTTTAACGCTCCTCCTTGATCCATTTCCACGAAAGCACTGGGTAAATTGATTAATATAATCTTATTTCCCCAGTTCTCTTTTAAAAATTTAACGACTTCCTCGATATTATATTGCATGTTGACCGATGCATCGATTAAAGTAAGTTTACAATCCTTAAATTTATTATTTTGCTCGAATACTTTACTCACATAACTGATATATTCTGATTGTATCAATCTGCATTTCGAGTTCGGATATTCGATGAGGGCGCATGATGTCTTCGACGGATGTGTGTCTAATATTAACCATTCTCCCTTTCTATTAAGAAGCTGTCTTGGAGCATCCGCGTTAACTGCCGTACAGAGCATGCGATTATTAAAATTATTCTTAAAAAAGTCGGAGACTTCCGATTTTTCAATCTGATACTCGGAACCAACATCATAAAATAATGTAAAAAGTGAATTTCTTTGAATATAAGCTTTAACATCGTAGGTAATCTCCCCTCCTTTAATATTAAAGACCCCTCTGGATGCACAACATCCTATAATGTTTATAGTAACTGGATTTTTTTCCATTATTTCACGCCCCTTTAATAAAAAACATCTGTAATGTATTTAATGATAAAACCTTCTTATATCAATACGTTCGTAGTAATTTCAATCAGATTTAATAAACCTTCGAATCGTTTCATTTGTCAATATGGTCAATAGTTTGCAGAAATGTTGAAAATAGGCATATCGAGAATAGAATTATTCAAATATTTAGGAAAAATCTTTCATTATATTTTTAGACTCTCTACCTGACCTTGACAGTTCGTTCTCAATAGCGAACGCTTTTATGAACGAACTGTCAAGGTCAGGTTTTACTGTATCCTTATAAAATCAACATTGAAATCAAACTCTGTCGTCTCTTACTATTCTTTTAGCCTGAGCCATATCATTAACATCATCAACTTCTACCCAGGAATAATATGACACATCCATAGCTTTAAGTTTAAACCCGTATTTAAAAATCAACTTTACGAGAGCGTCCTCATACCAACGGTCGTACTGACCCAAATCAACCATATTATTTATTTCATCATACAGTTTGATGGATCCCTCGTGATCTAATTTCGTAACTCCTGCGTATTCACCTTCATACGATTTCAATTCCTTACTCATAACTGTGACAAATTCGGACTCTATATCAACATTATAGTCTCCGTCGTATCGAACTCTGCTATCATACAATACAGTCGGAAATTCAGTTGATTTCGTAACTACTTCGGAGAATAATTTATCAGGCATAACTATATCGCTGTTTATTATGGTAACATTTGATGTATTGAGTAATATATCTCTGACAAACCATAACGATGCAATTGAATTTGTTACCTTGTAAAAAGGATTATATATGAAATTAATTTTTCCTGTAAATTTCAAATCATAAAAACTTTGATGATTAAAACCGACAACTATGTTGATACAAGCTTCCGGATCAAATAGAATTATCTGCCTCACTATTCTTTGAATTATTGTTTCTCCTCTTTCTTCATCTATAATATGCATAGATTTCGGACAGTCTAGAGTCAAAGGGTGTAATCGCGTCCCCATACCTGCAGCCAATAAAATATAATCCATAATATCACCACATTATGAGTCCCGTTCTTGTTAAATATTTCCCTACAGGAAATACAATTTCCATGCCTACATTTTTACATGTTTCGATTACATCAACTCCAGTAGCCTCCAATGGGATTCTCGCCTTATAGGGTTGACGGCAACAATCATCAGCACAACCGTTTTTACATAGCTTACAAGAGCCTCCTATAAATGAAAGTCTAGTAGGGTAGTTGTTATCATACAAAATTTGTTCCATGATTAACAACTCTTTATGTAATAATATAGATGAATCTGCTCTTGACGAATCATATCTAGAATCTAACTTAATATGTAACAATGCGAAATTGTCGTATTCAGAAAACACTTGTTCGTAATCCACATCCGGTATTTTTGGAGGGCATGTCCATTTTTTCGAGTAATTGCCACAGTAAAAACATAGTACGGCATTTCTTTTTTTAAAAACAATATCTTTTAACTGCAACGGATGAAATGTTATATTTTTATCACTTATGCTACAATGTAGGTTTAATAACTCATAGATGTCACTCGTAATTATACCCCCCGTCGATAGATATAATTGCACCATTCAAATAGGAATTATCTATTATCGCCATACACATTTCAGTTATTTCTGAAATTTCTGCAAAACGTTTTAATGCAATTTTGTTTTCGATCTCATTCCTTAACTCCAATGGCTTATCTTTTTGCCAATCCGTATTTACGAATCCTGGGCAAACAGCATTAATAGTTATGCATTCACTTGCCAGTACTTTAATAAGAGACTTGACTAAATAATTTAACCCTGCCTTGCTAACTCCATATGGGATTGAAATAGAGTGTGGAAATATTCCAAGTATTGAACTTATGGCAATTATTCTTCCATTTTTACGGATACTTTCATGTAGTTGTTGAATCATAAAAAAAGGGATATTTAAGTTCATATCCATAACTTTAGTCCAGTTTTCATAGGTTATCTCTTTAAAACTATCTCTGCACGTAATTGCGGCATTTAATATTATTACATCGATTACTTTAGTCATACTTTTTATATGTTTAATAAATTTCAATGCGCCGTCCTTAGTTGATAAATCAACTTTAAGTATGTCGAAACTAGACTCGTTGATTGATGAAAAACATTTAGAGGATTCATGGGCTGCAATCTCATCAGTAGAATAATTACAAAAGACGAAATATCCTGATTTTAATAACTCGATTGCCATCCCTTTACCTATTCCCTTGGTCCCTCCTGTTATAACAGCAACTTTTTTTTCGAAAATCTCGACCATGTACAATTATGGATGAAGATATATACATACAAACGCATTTATTTAAGTCTAAATTTACAACAAATAATTGATTCTGTTTTCACTAAAATATGTCGTTTTATATGACATTTGTCTTTGTTTGCGTTTTGTTTTAGAAAGATAAAGCGAAAAGATATGTTATTAGTTCTGTATATATTATAGGTGGTTATGACACAAAAAAATGGATATTCCAGTGCCGAATTCGCCAAGCAGATCGTTTGGATGGTTTCTCGCGTACAAGACTATTAACCTGACTTTGACAGTTCGCCGTAAAAATATGTTGTAAAGGTTTGATCCTGAACAA
>CAYIYY010000124.1:0-3890 GCA_964367605.1 uncultured Candidatus Izemoplasmatales bacterium
TAGAAATCCTAAGATTGCTCGCTATTTTCGCAAGAAGAAACAATTAACCTTGAATTTAATAAAGATTTTGTTATAATTGATATATATCAATGCAATGATAAAGGACTAGTAACTAGATTATCAAATTATTAGAGAGAAATACAACGCTGAAAGTATTTTATTTTGAAACTAGTGAATTCACCTTTTGAGCGAGATTAATCATCTCCGTCTATCGGCGTTAACGATTTTGAGGGCTAGTATTTTTACTAGAACAAAGGTGGTACCACGGTGTATTCAATCGTCCTTTTTTAAGGACGATTTTCTTTTTTTATAGGAGGAATAAAATGGAGATTAAGAAACAGATAGAAGAACTCGTTTTAAACGCAAAAAATGAGATTCTTACAATCAGAACAATGAATGAACTCAACGATTTGAAAGCGAAATACTTAGGAAAAACCAGTCCTTTCGCGCAAATGATGAGCCAAATGAAATCTTTATCTAATGAGGAAAAACCTTTGTTTGGACAAACAGTCAATGAAGGAAAAAATCAAATTGCTTCACTTTTTGATGCTTTTCGAGTTGAATTAGAACAAAAAGCCATCGATGAAAAACTCAAGAATGAAGCCGTTGACGTGACGTTGCCTGGGGTTAATTATTCAAAAGGATCAAAACACCTTTTAAGTAAAACCATCGAAGAAGTAGAAGATTTATTCATTGGGATGGGCTATAGTGTTAAAGAAGGTCCAGAAATTGAATCTGATCTTTATAATTTTGAAATGTTAAACTTGCCTAAAGGGCATCCAGCGAGAGACATGCAAGACACCTTCTATATTACGGAAGAAACTTTATTAAGGACTCATACTTCACCCGTTCAAGTAAGAACAATGCTTGAGGCGGGTGGAAAAAAACCGATTAAAATTATTTGCCCAGGTAAAGTTTACCGTCGGGATGACGACGACTTAACTCATAGTCATCAATTCACTCAAATTGAAGCATTAGTTGTCGACATTGATGTCACTTTAGCTGACTTAAAAGGAACTTTACTGGTTTTAGCACAAAAAATGTTCGGCGCTGAAAGAAAAATTAGACTACGTCCTTCCTATTTCCCATTTACAGAGCCTTCAGTAGAAGTGGATGTATCATGTGGACAATGTGGTGGAAAAGGCTGCTCGATGTGTAAACATACTGGCTGGATTGAAATCTTAGGTGCTGGTATGGTTAATAACGCCGTATTAGAAGCAGCGGGATACGATTCAACGAAATACCAAGGATTTGCATTAGGAATGGGCATTGAACGGATTGCGATATTAAAACATGGTATCGATGATATCAGAGCATTTTATATTAATGACTTGCGGTTCAACCGCCAGTTCAAGTAGGAGGAAATCATTATGTTGTTTTCATTAAAATGGCTTAAAGAAATGGTTTCTATTCCTTGTACTAGAGAAGAACTTGTTGCCAAGTTCAATTTAATGAGTTCAGAAGTTGAAGATCATTATCCACTAGTTACTGCGACGAACTTGACCGTCGGGTATGTTAAAACTTGCATCATGCATCCGCAATCAGATCATTTGCATATTTGCGAAGTCGATGTTGCTAAAGAAACATTACAAATCGTATGCGGCGCACCAAATGTTGAAGCTGGTCAAAAAGTCATTGTTGCGTTAGAAGGTGCCGTTCTTCCTGGTAATTTTAAAATTAAAAAATCGACTATTCGCGGCATTGAATCCAATGGAATGATATGCTCACTTGATGAACTAGGCATCGAACATAAATATCATCAAGAAGATGGAATCCATGTTTTACCTGAAAATTCTATGGTGGGTTCGAATCCACTAGAAGTTCTTCATTTCGATGATGAGGTCATTGAATTATCACTAACTCCTAACCGTGGTGATTTATTATCAATGATGGGAATCGCCTATGATGTTTCAGCCATGCTTGACACCAAACTAAATTTAAATGACGTTTTAGTCAAAGAAGTCAAAGAAATCAATCCAGTAAAGGTATCGACTCAAACTCAGTCATGTAAATCTTATTATGCACGAATCATAAGAGACGTTGAAATCAAAGAAAGTCCAGAATGGCTTAAAGCAAGATTAATTGCTTCTGGAATTCGTCCTATCAATAATGTCGTAGATATTACCAATTACGTCATGCTAGAGACAGGACAACCCTTGCATGCATTTGACTTTGATAAATTGAAATCAAATACGATTTTAGTTAGAAATGCATTTGTTAATGAAACAATCGTGACTTTAGATGGAAAAACAAGGACATTACTACCTGATGATATTGTTATTACCGATGGTCAAAAACCAGTCGCTTTGGCTGGCGTTATGGGCGGGGAATCAACGCAAATTGATCATTCAACGAGATCGATCTTGCTTGAATCTGCCATATTTGATGGTTTAACCATTCGTAAAACGTCCAAACGTTTAGATTTAAGAAGCGAATCTTCCTCTCGTTTTGAAAGAGGTCTTGATCCTAATCGTACTTTACTTGCCTGCAACCGTGCTGCTGAATTATTCGAACAACTGGCAAATGGCAAAATTCTCGCAAATGTAAGTTCATTCGATAATCAAAATTTAGAACCATTGACCGTTGAACTTCCCTTATCCAAATTAATCAAAGTAACTGGTTATCAATATTCTGAAAAACTCGTATCAGACGTTTTAAGACGACTTCATTTTGAATTCAAACTTCAAGATGGAATCTTCAATATTTCTGTTCCGACAAGAAGAATTGACATCAAGACTTACCAAGATATCATTGAAGAAATCGTCCGAATTGCAGGATACGAACTTATTCCGACAACCCTTCCGAAGTCTGCTATTCCAGGCAGTTTAACAGATGTACAAAAGCAAAAACGACTTATTCGTGATACTTTATCAACGCTTGGATTAAATGAGACTATCACTTATTCTTTAACTTCTGAATCAGATGCTAAACTCTTTGATTCTACTGAAATTCCATCGATGCAACTTTTATATCCCATTGTTGAAACAAGAGGAACGATGCGTCATTCACAAATCCCTGCATTGCTTGAAGTATTGAATTATAATCTATCCCGAAAATCAGAAAATGTACATCTTTTTGAAATTGGAAAAGGGTATTCAAAGCTTGGTGAAACGGAATTTGTGAGCGGATTATTAACAGGTGTTTTCGATGAATCAAAATGGCAAGGAATTTCACGTCCTGTCGATTTCTTTATTGTCAAAGGCATTCTAGAAACGTTAATTACCAAACTTAATGTTGATAAAGTTCAATTCTTACCTCCAAAATTACCTCACCCAAAACTCCATCCTGGCATTAGTGCAGATATCATGATTGAGGATACCGTTGTCGGTTTAATTGGTAAACTTCATCCTTCGTTATCATCAGAAAAAGGGTTACCAGATACTTACGTATTTGAAGTGGATCTTAAAGCAATGCTAGGTGCTTCCAAATCTCAAGAAAAAATGAAAGAAATATCTAAATTTCCAAGTGTTTCACGAGATCTAGCAATTGTTATCGATCGGAAAGTATCTGCTAAACAAGTCATGGACACATTAAAAAAAGCGGGTAAAAAAACACTAATTGATATAAAAATCTTTGATGTTTATCAAGGTGAGAAAGTATCTTTAGATAAAAAATCGATTGCATTATCACTGACTTTCCAAGATCAAACAAAAACACTTTCGACAGAGGAAATCGATTTACTCGTGTCAAAAATTGTTAAAGCAATAGCAACAGAACTAAATGGTGAATTAAGGTCATAACAAGAAATCCCTTTAATCGATAGATTATTGGGATTTTTTCATATTTTGTGTGAAATATCATAAAGATAAGGTCTTTTTTTTGACTTTTGTTATGATATAACCCGAGTTTTGCAGTAAGAATCATTTAGCACAACATAGCACTACAAGTTT
>CAYIYY010000125.1:0-3869 GCA_964367605.1 uncultured Candidatus Izemoplasmatales bacterium
ATATCGTATCGTATTACTTGTTTCGATATTGACCTTTGTTTTCGCCATGGCGATGGCAATTTTTCCGGATTTAGATCAGTCTAATTTTATTTATTTTAATATTTTTATTTTACCTGTCATCATTTTTTCAATCTCGATGTTTATAGGCAGAGAAGAAGAAACGTTACTCCCAGTCATTAGTGGCAGCTTAAAACCAATTTGGGTTGTATTCGCCAAAATTATCGCCGCAGCCATCGTTGAGTTGATTCCAATTGTTGCTTTTACTATCGTGATGCGATTTACGGGATTTGAAACAAATTATTTCTTGCTTTTCTTAACTTACCTTTTGGGAGTTATTATTCATATTATCATTGCATTGTCCTTAACCATCATTAGTAAAAAATCATCGACACTAACTTTAAACTATTTAGTTTATATTCTTGTCTTCTCAGCTTCGGCTATATTATATTCAAATGGATTTATTCCTTTAAATTCACAGTATGTCATGTTAATTTCACCTGCATTTTTATCAGGTGTAATCATTGATAATATCTTGGCATCATCGTCTTACAGCCCAACTTGGCTGTTAATAGCTTCTGTAATACTTCAATTTGTTTATGGCTTTATTCTTGTATGGTTTGTCATCCGTCCTTATTTTAAAGCCTACTTAATTGCTTCGATGAATCCTCGATAATAATCACTTTTTGTTTTTTCTATGCCTTTATCATTTTGTTTATAGAGCAATTTTTTTCTTATGTCTATATTTATGCGGTGATTTGATGATAATATTTGATGAAAAAACTAAGCAATTCCATCTTTCTGGTCTTCATTTTAGTTATATAATGCGTGTCCTTCCTACAGGACATTTTTCTCATGTTTATTATGGTCCGAACATCAACGCTGTGGAAGACTTATCAATTCTTACTTCAAAACATAATATTGAAGTGGGATCTCAAGTTCTTTATGATCAAAATGACCGAACATTTAACTTAAATCTTGCTCAACTTGAATTGTCGACCTATGGCAAGGGAGATTTTAGAGATCCCATGTTTCATTTCCGTTTGCCGGATGGGTCAAGAATAACGGATTTTCATTATGTAGGACATGAACTTATTAGTCAAAAACCCTCTTTTGAAGAGATGCCAGAAACTTTTGGCAACGAAGAAGACTGCCAGTCTTTAAAGGTATCCTTGTATGATGAAATAGCCAAAATTCAGATAGATCTTTATTATACTGTTTTTGATAAAATTGATATTTTGACAAGACGGGCTGTCATTACCAATAAAAATGACGAGAAAATCATGATTGAAAAAGCGCTCAGTGTCCAAATCGATTTTGACGAACATAATTTTGATATGATGACTCTTGATGGCGCATGGATCCGTGAAAGACATATACATCACCGCGATTTAACCTACGGAATCATTAAAATCGATAGTAAACGGGGCGTATCATCCTCTGATCACAATCCTTTCGTTGGTCTCATACGAAAAAATACAAATGAGGAACAAGGTGAATGTTACGGCTTTTCTCTCATCTATAGCGGAAATTTTGAAGCATCATCTGAAGTCAATCCGCATGGCATGCTACGATTTATGATGGGTATCAATTCGTTTGATTTTTATTGGAACTTAGGGTCAAATCAAACATTTGTCACGCCTGAAGCTGTCTTAACCTATTCAAATCAAGGATTATCTAAACTCAGCCAAAATTTTCACGATCTTGTCAATAAGCACATTGTTTCCCCGAATTGGCAAGGTAAAGAAAGACCGATACTTATTAACAACTGGGAAGCAACCTATTTTGATTTTAATGAAAAGAAACTGCTAAAACTTGCAAAAAAAGCGAAGAGTCTCGGCATCGAGCTCTTTGTTTTAGATGATGGTTGGTTTGGAAAACGTAATAATGACCAATCTTCTTTAGGGGATTGGTTTGTCAACACCAAAAAACTTCCTTCAGGCATCAACGGACTTGCTCAAAAAATTAACAAAATTGGATTAGATTTTGGTATTTGGGTTGAACCCGAAATGGTAAATCCTGACAGTGATTTATACCGCCTTCATCCCAATTGGGCTATCAGTCACCCTTTTAGAAATGCTAGTTTGGGCAGAAATCAACTCGTCCTTGATTTATCAAGAGAAGAGGTTAGAAGTTATCTATTCAAAGTGTTGTCAGAGTTATTTGAGAATGCTAATATCAAATACTGTAAATGGGATATGAACCGTAGTTTTTCTGATATATTTAGCCAAAACTTAAACGCTGAAAATCAAGGTGAATTATCTCATCGTTATGTTTTAGGACTTTATCAACTATTGTCTGATTTAACAAAGAAATTTCCTCACATATTATTTGAATCTTGTGCTAGTGGGGGAAATCGGTTTGATTTAGGAATGTTATACTACATGCCTCAAACTTGGACATCTGATAATACGGATGGTTTAGAAAGAATCAAAATTCAATATGGAACTTCTGTCGTATATCCCCCTTCAACCATGGGGGCCCATGTCAGTCATTCTCCTAATGCTCAAACATTACGTAACACGCCCATAGAAACAAGGTTTAATACCGCTGCTTTTGGGCTTTTAGGCTATGAGTTAGACTTAACCAAATTATCAAAATTTGAACTAAAATGCATTAAAAATCAAATCACTTATTACAAAGAGCATCGATCATTATTCCAATTTGGAACGTTGTACCGTAGTCATAATCCTTATGAATCCAATCAGTGTCGTTGGATGATGATTAATGAAAAAAAAGACGAAGGGCTAGTTGGTATTTATCAATTTTTATCTGAACCCAATGGTTCGACAGAAAAAATTAGAATTAAGGGACTTGAACCTGAAGGCGTTTACCAAATAAAAAATCGTTCTCAATTTATGAATCTTAGGTTGTTTGGTGATTTAATTAAACATGCGCTACCCATTAAAATATCAGCGAATAGTGCACTCTTTAATTTTCTTTCAAATCGCTATATGATGCCCATTGAGGTCGATGATTTGAATGTTCCTGGCGATGTTTTAATCGCCAATGGATTCATCCCAAAACAACCGTTTATTGGAACTGGCTATCATTCTGAAATCCGCCTGATGGGGGATTTCGGATCGAGAATATATCACATAAAAAGAAAGGATAATGAGCAATGAGAAAAGATATCGGTTTAAATTATGAATGGTTTTACAAACCTGATTTTAACGAGGGTTACCTTAAAAATGACGCACCTTTAGAGGGTTTTCATCAAGTCATGATTCCTCATACGAATAAGGAACTCCCCTTTAATAATTTTAATGAAAAAGATTACCAATTTGTATCTTCTTATAAGAAAATTCTTCCAATTCCAGAAGAAGCAAAGGGTAACCGCTTATTCCTACATTTTGGAGCGGTTATGACAACTGCTGAAGTTTATCTAAACGAACAAAAGATTGCTTTTCATGAAGGCGGCTTTACTCCTTTTGAAGTTGAAATTACAAATCTTGTTTCTTATGATACTCCTAACAATCTATTTGTGAAAGTCGACTCTCGTGAAATCAAAGATATTCCGCCTTTTGGCAATGTCGTTGATTATCTTTGCTACGGCGGAATATACCGTGAAGTATCTTTAAAAATCCGTCCTAATCTCTATATTGAAAACGTCCATATTAGAACGTTAGAAGCCCCATCTTTAGCGGAAGATTCGATGGTTTTAGATGTTGATTTATTTTTGAGTGACGATCAATTAAATGATTACTCAATTGAAGTGAATATCTATGACGAAAGTAAAAAAGTATTATCAAATACAGTTCAAGCTAACTTTAGTAAAACACATCGCTTTCAAGGCCAAGTGGATGAAATTACTCGTTGGGATATCGATAACCCAAAACTCTATCAATTTGAAGCTGTTTTAAAAGTAAAAG
>CAYIYY010000126.1:0-3809 GCA_964367605.1 uncultured Candidatus Izemoplasmatales bacterium
TGATAAATCAGGTCCCCATTTTGGATTCGGAATTCTTAAGAATGATTCGTAAGCAGCCAAGCGAATATCAAGCATCCACTCTGGCTCGCCTTTTATCATAGAAATTTCTTTGACGATGTCTTTAGAAAGTCCTTTTTTTGTCGTATATACATTTTCGACGTTTTCCGTCTTAAATCCATATTTATAATCACCGATGATTTGACCCACATCGGGTTTCTTCTCTAATTCTTTGTCTTTTGACATTGAATTCACGCTCCTTTTTTTAGCGTTTCAACAAAAGCCTGCCAAGCAATTGAAGCACATTTTACTCTAGCAGGAAATTGTCTAACGCCAGAATAGACAGCTGCTTCTTCTAAATCAATGGATTCATCGAATGGTTTATTCGTGACCATCAATAGATAATTATCAGCGATAATTTTAGCTTCTTCCGTCGTTTTATCCATGACGGTTTCCGTCATGACCGAAGCGGATGAGCAACAAATACTGCACCCATGTCCATCATGGCGACAGTCTTTGACAACCCCATTTTCGAATTTGGATTGAACGGTAATATCATCACCGCAACTTGGGTTTTTAATATGAACGGTGACATAAGATGAATCATCAACCAATCCTTTATTTCTCGGATTTTTATAATGTTCCATAATGATTTCACGATATAAATTGTCAAGTTTTTCCATATTAACCCTCAAATCCAACAGAGCGGAAAAACTTGACAGCAGCTTTCGCTGTTAAAACAAGTTGATCAGCATCTTCATAAGTGTTGTATAGATAGAACGAAGCTCGAAGACAAGCTTCAATATTGAGCCATTTAATGATGAGTTGAGCACAGTGATGTCCCGCACGTAAAGCTACTTTCTTTTCAGCGAAATAACTAGCAGCGTCATGTGGATGTACGTTTTTAATATTAAAAGCGATAATGGAAGAATCACTGGTTGGGTTGTATATTTCTATTCCATCAATTTTCTTAAGTTGTTGGTAAGCGTAGTTACGAATTCGTTTTGTATGATTTTCAATTTCTTCAAGGTTGACATGATTTAAATATTCTATGGCTTTAGCTAAACCAATGACTGAGGCAATTGGCATGGTCCCGGCTTCAAATTTATAAGGGGCATCTTTCCATACGGATTGATATTTTCCAACCTCTTCATTCATCTCGCCGCCAAGTTCAAGCGGTTCCATTGAATTGAGCAGTTCTTGTTTACCAAATAAGACTCCTACGCCTGTGGGACCGAGCATTTTATGCCCAGAAAAAGCCAAAAAATCAACGTCTAAACGCTTTACATCTATTTTGATATGTGGAGCTGCCTGTGCCGCATCAACGACAACACGAGCCCCAAATTGATGGGCTAAAGGGATAATTTCTTCTATGGGGGTTTTGTACCCCATAACATTTGAAACATAGGTTAAAGCAACGATTTTTGTTCTCTTTGTTAAGACGGATTTGAAAGCTTCAACGGTAATTCTTCCTTCAGAATCAAGGGGGATATACACTAATTTAGCTTTCGTTTTATTGGCAACAGCTTGCCACGGTAGAACTGAAGAATGATGTTCAAGTTCTGATGTAATAATTTCATCTTCTGATGTTAAGTTCATGCCGTAAGATAATGCTACAAGATTTAGAGCTGACGTTGCACCACGAGTAAATACAATTTCTTCAGGTGATGCGTTAATGAATGAAGCGACCATTTCTCTCGTTTCTTCATAAAGTCTGGTTGCTTCATAGGCTTCATCATAAATTCCGCGATGTATATTAACTGATAAATCATGGTAATAGTGATTGACGGCATCAATCACACATTGCGGTTTTAAGGCAGAAGCCGCAGAATCAAGATAAACGAATGTCTTGTCTTGAAACTGAGGAAAATCTAAGCGGTACAGATTCTTTTCCATTTAATGACCTCCCATTTTGCGAACAATGGTTTGGTTCACAAAATGTTGATGATCCATTTTTAAGAACTTTGTCACAAAAGGATCGGTATATCCTTGAATGATTAAGCGTTTAGCGTGAGTTTCAGTTAAGCCACGGCTTGATAAATAATAGAGTTCGTCTTGGTTGATTTGGCCAATCGCTGCACCGTGACCAGCTTCGACGTCGTATTCATTGATGATCAATTTAGGATCGACTTGAATCCATGATTTTTCTCCAAGCAAGACACCTTTTGAATGTTGGAAACATTTGGATTTTTCCATGGTTTTATCGATGGTTCCATAAATATCAAATTTGATTTTGCATGCATCGTTCGCAACAATGGAGTTATGGATGAGTGATGATGAGTATTTTGCGCTATGTCTCACATTTTGAGTAATCGTCACCTCATCAGTTGCTTGACCGATGACTAAATTCTCGCCATTAAAATCAGAATAATCACCCTTCAGTAAAACCACTTCATTCACTTTAAACAATCCATCCGTCAAATAACCAGTCGTGATGGATAGAACTGATTGCTTATTCAAGATTGTATTCCGATTCATCATGGAAGCTTCTTTTAATTTCCCAACGATTAATAGGTTTAAGTCAATATTCGCTTCTTCTTTTAAAACGATATTAAGTTCTGAGTTGACCACTTTGCTAGCAATGTAGAAAAAATTCACACGCCAATTGGAATGACGTCCGAACTCAAGTGAATATTGATGATTTAGAAGTGAATCAGTTAAAACAATATCAATGGGTTGAGTATTGTTATTTTTTTTATTAATGATGATGCGGACTTGATGATCCTTTGTTTGAACTTTGACAGCTGGATGATCTTGGATAACGGATCGCCCTTTTATGATAAAGGTATCCATTTGCGAATTTAATAATTTTGGTATTCTCATCAAAAGCACCCCTTATCTCGCAGGAACTTTTGTAGCACAGGTTCCTAGTGATACAGGTCGCTTTGTATCTTCTAATTCTGTTATTCCTAATTCGGATTTTAACCAATCATAACCTTCAGCATCAATCTTCGCAATTAATTCGGTACCACCGGTTTTGACGATTTCACCTTTAATCATGATATGAACATAATCAGGAATGATATAGTCTAAAAGGCGTTGGTAATGGGTAATTAAGACCATCCCTAAGTTATTTGATTTCATCTTCGTAACATTCTCGCCCACAATTCTTAACGCATCAACGTCAAGACCAGAATCGATTTCATCTAAAAAAGCAATTGATGGTTTAATGAGCTTCATTTGTAGGATTTCATTGCGTTTCTTTTCACCGCCACTAAAACCTTCGTTTAAATAACGATGAGCAAGACCAGATCCCATTTGTAAATCTTTGGCAGCTTCTTCAAAATCGAGAATAAATTTACCGATCCGAAGTTTCTTGTCTTGTGGCATGTGTGCTTGTACAGCGGTTTTAACAAAATCGAAATTCGTCACACCCGGAACTTCAATCGGCGCTTGCATTGCTAAAAACAAACCGAGGCGACTACGTTCATCCACGGCTAGTTCAGTAATGTCGTTCCCATCTAAAAGAATGGACCCTGACTCAATTTTGTATTTGGGATGTCCCATAACGACAGAAGCGAGTGTTGATTTGCCTGTGCCATTGGGCCCCATAATGGCGTGTGTCTCTCCGCCTTTGACGGTTAGATTAACACCTTTTAAAATCATTTTATCTTCAACGGAGACGAATAAGTCTCTGATTTCAAGAATTGACATATGTATCCCTCCAAGTATCATATCTATTTTACAATATTTCAGCGCTCAATGCAAAAAATAACACTTTTTTTCGACAAAATACACGTTCCATAGGAACGATGATCTTGTTTTATCATAATTTTACCTCAATAAAAGAAAAAATGGATACGAATGTACCC
>CAYIYY010000127.1:0-3802 GCA_964367605.1 uncultured Candidatus Izemoplasmatales bacterium
GATGGTCCACGTTCGACTGATAATAATTGAATCCCTTCATCGAGTAAAGCAATAACCAAACCTAGTAGAATAATGTAATATCCTTTTATCTTGAAATGATAACCCGTTATACCATACCATATTCCTAATACTGCGTACTCGCCTATATGTGCGCACTTCCTTATAATGAGATGCAACGTATCAATTTCAAGATTAGGAAGAAATGAATGAAATAGATTATAAATATAGAATGTTATATTATAGCTAATTGAACCTGATGTTTCACCACTTTGTGTTGAAAACGAGAGAATGACTAACGTCCATAGAATTGAAATAATTAAAAAGATATATTTTCTCATAGATGTGTTTTTAATTCGATGATAATATCTCTTAATTCTGCAGCTCGTTCAAAATCAAGATCTTTCGCTGCTAGTCGCATTTGTCTTTCTAATATATCAATGGACTTAATAATTTCTTTTTTCGAAATCTTTTTATAGTCGATGTCGCCTGTTTTCTTATCAATCTTAATCGATATTGAATCTTGAATCGCTTTGATAATGGTTTGCGGTGTTATATGATTCTCAATATTATATTGTTCTTGGATTGATCTTCTTCTTTTAGTCTCATTGATAGCATATTCCATTGAATCAGTCATCTTGTCTGCGTACATGATGACCTTTCCGTTGACGTTTCTTGCGGCACGTCCAATGATTTGTACTAAGGATCGGTTACTTCTTAAGAACCCTTCTTTATCTGCGTCTAGAATTGCGATGGTAGAAACTTCTGGCAAGTCGAGCCCTTCTCTTAATAAATTGATTCCAACTAAGATATCATAGGTTCCTAACCGTAGTTTCCGAATAATATCAAGTCGTTCTAAAGATTTAATCTCTGAATGAAGATAAGCGACTTTATATCCTAATGATTTGAGATAATCAGTCAAATCCTCGCTCATTTTAATAGTTAAAGTCGTGATTAAAACTCTTTCCTTGCGTTCAAGTGTTGCTTCAATTTCTGATAACAAGTCATCAATTTGACCTTCACTGCGTTTAACGACGACCACTGGATCAATGAGACCTGTTGGACGAATTATTTGTTCGACGACTTGATTTGTTTGCGCTAATTCATAATCCCCTGGTGTCGCAGATACATAAATGACTTGATTAATTTTCTCTTTAAATTCATCAAAATTAAGTGGTCGGTTGTCTAATGCTGAGGGTAATCTAAAGCCATAATCAACTAAGGTTTGTTTTCTCGATCTATCCCCGTTATACATCCCTCTAACTTGAGGTAAAGTAACGTGTGATTCATCTACGACCAATAAAAAATCTTTAGGAAAGAAATCGATTAAGACCGAAGGAGTTTCCCCCTCACCTCTTAACGATAAATGTCTAGAGTAGTTTTCAACGCCTGCACACGTTCCCATTTCACTTAATAATTCTAAGTCATACATGGTCCGTTGTTCAATTCTTTCCGCTTCAAGCAATTGACCTTTTGACTTAAAATATTGAATTCTTTCAATCAACTCATTTTTAATCCTGGCAATCGCTTCGTCAAGTTTATCACGGTTGGTTAAAAAGTGAGAGGCTGGAAATAGAGTTATCATTTGTCTATCTTTAATGATTTCGCCCGTTACAATATGAAATTCACGAATCCGTTTAATTTCGTCAAAATCAAATTCGATTCGAATGGCACTTGTTTTTTCGTAAGTTGGCAATACTTCAACAACATCCCCTTTGACTCTAAAACTACCACGGTTAAAATCGATGTCATTGCGAGTAAATAAGATTTGAACTAACTTCTTTAAAAGATTATCGCGACCATAATTATCGCCTAACCGAAGTGTTAACATGCCATTTTTATAGTCTTCAGGGTCACCAATACCATAAATACAAGAAACTGACGCAACGATGATAACATCTCTTCGTTCTAAAAGCGATGATGTTGCGGCGTGGCGCATTTCATCAATTTCATCATTGATTTGTGCGTCTTTTTCGATGAATAAATCGCGACCTGGGACATAGGCTTCGGGTTGATAATAATCATAATATGAGATAAAATATTCCACTCTATTGTCAGGAAAGTAAGTTTTTAATTCGGAATATAGTTGTCCCGCAAGAGTTTTGTTATGAGCTAAAACGAGGGTTGGACGATTAACACGATTGATAACATTGGATATCGTATATGTTTTACCAGTTCCAGTAGCACCAAGTAAAACTTGTTCTTTAATGCCTTTGTGGAGGTTTTCAACCAAAGAATCAATGGCTTTGGGTTGGTCACCGGTCGGAGAGTAGTTTGATTGAAGTTTAAATTGGTCCATATTATCACCCTATGATAGTATATCATATCTTGAATTAAATAGTCTAATGAGGTTATTTTTGATACAATAGTATTGGTGATGAAATGAAAATACTCTTAGTCTCAATTGATTCAAAATTTATTCATACCAATATGGCTTTAAGATACCTTAAAGCAAATTTAAGTATGGATTCAACTTTACTAGAATTTACCATAAAGGATGAGAATCAAACTATTGAAGATTTAATTCTCAATAACAACCCAAATTTAATTGCATTTTCAGTCTACTTATGGAACGTCAATAAAGTCTTGAAATTGATTGAATCTATCAAAGGAAAATCGAATGCAATTATTGTCATGGGTGGACCTGAGGTCAGCTACGAGCCAACGTATTTTATCGAAAATTCTAAAGTGGATTATATCATCTCTGGTGAAGGAGAACAATCTTTTAATCAACTAGTAACGGCCATTAAAAATCAAGAATCCTTCGATTCCATTTCTGGACTTACCTACCGTATCAACGATAAAATCATCCAAAATCCGATAAAAATCATAACTCATCTTGATGATTTAAAAAATCCGTATCACATGAGCGAAGACATCCCAAAATTAAAAAACAGAATTCAATATATCGAAATGTCGAGAGGGTGTCCATTTAATTGTTCCTATTGTCTCGCATCATTAGATAACAATGTTCGCTTTTTTAATATCGAGCGCGTAAAATCAGATATTTTGTATCTCATGGAAAACGGAGCTAAAACCTTTAAATTTTTAGATCGAACATTTAACTACAAAATCTCTAATGCATTAGAAATTTTTGATTTTATCATAAAGCACCATCAAACCAATACACAGTTTCAATTTGAAATTACGGGAGACTTACTGTCTACAGATATTATTCACTATATTAATAAAAATGCCCCAAAAGGATTAATTCGGTTTGAAATTGGAATCCAATCAACCAATGAAGCAACTAATTTATCAGTTAAAAGAATTCAAAACAATAATAAGTTATTGAATAATATTCGATTAATTCAAGAGGGTGGAATCATAGATTTACATCTCGATTTGATTGCGGGTCTGCCTTTAGAAGATTTAAAACGTTTTTCAAAAACCTTTGATGAGGTATTCCAACTTTATCCTAAAGAATTGCAACTAGGATTTTTAAAAATGTTGCGCGGAACAAAAATCAGAAGAGAAGCAGATAAATACGGATATATTTATGATTCGATGCCCCCGTATGAAATGCAATCAAATAACGTTTTAACTAAAGAAGATATTCAAGAAATTCATTTTGTTGAAGAAGTCTTAGAAACCTTTTGGAATAAAGGATTCATGCCAAATACAATGAGAATTGTCATTGAAAAAGAAATATCTGCTTTTGATTTCATGAATGAATTTTCACATTATTTAATTGAAAATCATTTTAATTTCCATCGGTACCAATTATCAGATTTATTTATTCAAATCCATCAATTTTTATCACAAACAAATCTCAACCTATTATTAGACCTAGTATTAAAAATTC
>CAYIYY010000128.1:0-3792 GCA_964367605.1 uncultured Candidatus Izemoplasmatales bacterium
TTTTAAAGTAAAATATAAGAAAGAGATGAGGCTGATGATATGGGATTGTTACAACACCAATTTTCTAAAGAGTTTCGAGAGATTGTGGATTATGTCTATGATCAACACTTCGTACTTGATCAACGATTAAAAAAAGAATATTCCGATTATCAAAAAATGCGAATGAGAGAAGACGTTGAATATAACTTAAGTTTTCTTGAGATTGCGTATCGTTTAAATGATAAAACGATTTTTCATGAGTATTCATTATGGCTCATGTCTTTAATGATGAATCTGATGCCTGATGTGGGATTAATTCGGATGAAAGAAAAGATGATTCTCCATTATCAATTGATGAAAGAAGCTTTTACCAAGATTAAAGTTTTAGATAATATCGATCTCATTCATCACATGTTAGATGATGCGATTCTAACGACCCATCAATATGAAAATTATGCTTATGATACATTCGAAACCTCTGACCGTTTTGGCGTCGTGAGAAAAAGATATTTAGATTACTTATTAAAGCATGATTCGAAAAGTGCCATGAATTTCATTATGGAACTCTTTAATGCCGGATTCACTTTGGATGAAATCTATATTGATATCATCCAAAAAGTGATGGTAGAAGTGGGTCAATTATGGCACAGAGGTGATATTGGTGTGGCTGAAGAGCATTTTATAACCGTTGCGACCCAAAGCGTTTTATCGCAATTTTATCCTATTATTTATTCCACTCCGAAAAAGAATTTAAGATTATTATCTTGCAGCGTTGGCAATGAACTTCACGAAATGGGCATTCGCATGATATCAGATCTATTTGAATACCATGGATGGGATACCCTCTATTTAGGAGCTGCTGTCCCGAAAAAATCGATTCTTAAAAGCATTGAATCCGAACGTCCGCATGTGGTTGCTTTATCGGTGACAATGCCGCAACATTTACTGCTCTGTCGCGACATTGCTTTAGAGATTAAATCAAAATATCCCGATGTATTAGTTGGCGTCGGCGGAAGAGCTTTTAGTATGACCAATGAAATATGGAAAACATGGAACGTTGATTTATACGCAACCGACGCAAGAAAATTCATTCAATTATCTGAAGAAAAGGTGATGCGAATTGATTAAATGTATATGCCGAGTTGATGCATCGAATAAAATCATTGAAATCATCTATCAAACGCATGATACAACCTTCCAAAAAGATTTTATCGTCAATGATATCTTAGGAGAAGAAGCTTCGTCAATCATCGAATTATCGCGGATTCATAACGATATTGAACAAAAAAGAATTAAAGATACAACCTATGTTGTTAGTTTCCCTTACAAAGATGAAGTTCTTGTCATGGTCCTTGAATTGTGTGAAGAACAAGGGATTAATGAAATGGTGTTGTTACTATCATCCGTTCGTGATTTTTATGATAAGTTCAAAGGCAATACGTATAATACGTTAGTCTTTGAAGAAATTCAAAAATTAAATAACGAACTTGTCAATAAAAATCGAGAAATTGCGAAGATCAGTCATAAATTAAAGAATATGAATGAATTGCTTTCAAGTCGCCTAATTAAAGATCCGTTAACGGATTTAGTTAGCCGGTACCAATACGCTGATGAAATTGAAGGTGCGATTAATAGGTATCCGGATAACGCTGCTTTCTTTGTTTTTATTGATATTGATAATTTTAAAGCAGTTAATGATACCTATGGTCACCGAGTTGGCGATCAGTATTTAATCGAGTTTGCGAATCGGTTAAAGAAATTACCCTTGAGTAATGTGGTTAAATTACGCATTTCGGGTGATGAGTTTGGTTTATTCGTTTACGGGATTGACCGTTTAGATGCCCTGTACTTTGATATGTTTTGGCATATGTTCCAAGATAATGTCTTATATCCCATCACGTTAGAAGGCGTTGATCTATCTTTAGAAGTAAGCTTAGGTATTGCACAATATCAAATAGACGCCATCCACATTAATGAAATGATTGATTACGCTGATTTTGCGATGTATCAAGCTAAACATAGTGGTAAGAATAAATATTGCTTGTTTAATAAAGAAGAGTATTTAACTCGTCAAGAAAAATAGAAAAGAAAATCCCGATTGCCGACGCAACCGGGATTATTTATTATTTGTGTAATAGAAGAACCATTTCTCTTAATGTTTTCGCCGCAACCGCAGTCGAACCGCCTGTTGCATCGAGTAACGGTGCGAGTTCAACGATATCTGCGCCAACGATGTTATTGAGTTTCGCAAATTCATCCATCGCACCCAGTAACTCTTTATATGTCATTCCCCCAGCTTCAGGTGTGCCTGTACCTGGGAAAACAGAAGGATCTAACACATCTAGATCAATCGTAATATAAACGGGTTTGTCTTTGATTTTCTCAACGGCTTTATCCAATCCGACAAAATCAAATTTACGTAAATGCGTATGACCTTCAGCCGCCCATTTAAATTCGCTTGAATCACCACTGCGGATACCGAACTGATAGATTTTCCCATCGCCAACTAAGTCGTAGCAACGTTTTAAAACTGTTGCGTGCGATAACTTGCGACCGAAGAACTCATCTCTTAAATCGGTATGAGCATCTAAATGAATGATATGAAGGTCTGGGTATTTTTCAACTAACGCTTCAACGACGGGTAATGTTACTAAATGCTCGCCACCAATCATCATTGGTTTTTTATTATCTTTTAATATCTTTTCAGTCGTTTTACGAATGACTTTTAACGCTGCTTCAACGGAACCAATCGGTAACTCTAAATCACCGATATCGGTGGTTTTAAAGTTTTTTAAATCCATATCGCGATACGGTGAATACCATTCAACGCCGATGGAATCGACACGGATAGCATTCCCTGCGAAACGTGTTCCAGGTCTAAAAGAAGTGGTCGCATCCATCGGGGATGAGAATATCACCACAAAGGCATCTTTATATTCAGCATTACAACTTTGAAAACTTAAATCTACTTTTTTAAAATTCATCTTCTTCCTCACTTTCCCATTTAGGCCAGTTTTCTTTATCTACCACTTTGATACAGCCATTATCTAAGTCGCAATGGAGGGTTGATCCATTATCGACATAAAATTGTAAATCTTCTAAGACTTCTTCACTGATGATTTCTCCAGGAATCACTAATGGAATGCCTGGTGGATAAATCATAATCATTTCAGCAGCGACTTCACCGCCTGATTCAGTGATAAGTACTTGTTTTTTCGGAGCGTGATAGGCATCACGAGGACGACTGTAAGTTTCAGGGAATGAATACGAAAACTTGACTTTTGGTGCTCTATGTCTAATTCTATAGTAACGTTTTGATAAATCTTTTATGCCAATCACTAGATTATCGATATCATCTTTCGTGGTCCCAAAGGTTAAGACCGCTAAGATTAAATGTGATTCCGCTAATTCTAACTGAATGTTAAATTTGCGTCTTAATTCTTTATAAGCTTCAAAACCTGTGATACCTAATTCAGAGACTTTGATGACGAGTCTTAACTCATCAAAGTCATAATTTCCGCGAGACTGTACATACGCCTTATCGACAACTTCAATACCGGAGATTGACTTGATTTGGGTTCTTGCTTTTTTTGCTAAAGTTAACACTTTATCGATTAATTCTGCGCCTTCAAAATACATTTGTTTTCTCGCAACGTCTAATGACGCAATGAGTAAACTTGAAGGAGAAGTACTTTGAAGCATATTTAATGTGGATTGAAGCCGGATATGATCAACTCGATCTCCTTGAGCAAGCAAGAAAGAACTTTGGGTTAATGAACCCGATGTTTTGTGCATGGAGGTTGCTGATAAATC
>CAYIYY010000129.1:0-3772 GCA_964367605.1 uncultured Candidatus Izemoplasmatales bacterium
ATTGAATTTATATTTTTTGTAGTGAAGTCTTAAAAAAAGTCAAAAAAAAGTATTTTAGTAAAAAACCGACACACTATTTTCAAAAAAAAGATTTGTGCTATAATAAATTTACGAAATATCAAGGAGTGATTCAATGGATAAGTACATGGCAATGGCAATCAATGAAGCCAAAAAAGGGATTGAATTAGGGCACGGTGGCCCTTTTGGATCCGTGATTGTCAAAGATGGTAAAGTCATTTCAAAAGGTCATAATCATGTGGTTGTGAACCATTATCCATTACATCATGGCGAAATTGACGCCATTAGAAAAGCAGGAAAGAAACTCAAGACATTTGACTTATCAGGTTGTACTTTATATACGACAGCCGAACCGTGTCCGATGTGTCTGGGTGCCATATTATTGGCAAATATTGACAAAGTTTATTATGGATGCAATATCAACGATACAGAACTGATTGGATTCCGTGATAAACGTTTTTATGAAGAGGACTGGAAAAAATACACCCAACTTACCGAAGTTGACAGACATGCTTGTCTAGCCTTATTCAACGACTACTTAAAACAAGATACAAAAACGCTTTATTAAATAAAACTGCACGTCCGGGAGGCTGTGCAGTTTTCTTATTTATTTAAGTAATGATTTACCGGTATGAATATAACCGCCTGATATCGTTGATACATCATTTAAGACAATCATCGCTGTGGAATCAATTGCCATGATTTCATCGATAATGGCTTGACTACCTCTTCTGTTGGTATAGACCATCAAAACGGTTTTATTTTCAACTTTTCCTTTCGCATTCAGGCTCGTTACGCCACAGCCAAGTTCTCTAACTCGATCGGCGATTTCGCCACTTTTAGACGCAGAGGCAATCGTTTGAATTAAAAGTTTTCCAAACGCTAATTTTTGTTCTAAAACAGAGCCAAAATACACACCTGCCGCAAATCCAAATCCATACGCAATGCCCTTCATGGGTGAGGCAGCGAGTCCGGTGATAACCGTCGATGCCACAAATACCCAAATCATGATTTCAACTAAAGCTAGTAAAACCGCTGGGGTTCGATATCCTTTAACAATTAAAATACTTCTTAACGTCCCTAAAGAAACTTCTACGATTTTCGCAAAGAAAATGATGAGTAATTCCCAAATGGATGTGATTGTCATGATATCCCATAAGTTTTTCCAAAACATGATAGCCTCTTTCCTTGATGCATTGCATCAAACAATAATTAATTATAACATACTATATCATATTTTTTTGTCAAATGCATGATGAATTATTGTTAAAACGTTTTCTTATTTATGACTGTTTTATCGGTTCTTGATTCATCGTTTTATTTTGAATGACGATCAAAATAATTAAGGTTAAAAACGCTAATCCTTGCATCAAAACCGTGAATAGCACAATAGAGTTAATTGATACCGTATATAATGCTCCGATAGCTAAAGATCCTAAAAACCAAGCCAGACCAAAAACAGAGCTAAATATTCCATATCCTGTTGCCCTTTTCGTTTTTGGCACGAGTTTTGCGACTACAGCTTTCAAAACAGATTCTTGTGCTCCCATTCCAATACCCCATAAAGCTATTCCTAAAAAAAGTGTCCATTGTTCATTAAATAAAAAAATAAAGGGAGCTATCAAAGCAGAAATACCAATAGAATATAACAATGAACGAACTCCTATTTTATCAAATAATACCCCAAATATTAAGGCAGAAATCGCATCGATTCCCATAGCAACTGAATAAATCAGAGGAATATAAAGAACATCGATGACTGCTATTTGTTGCATATGATAAGCAATGAGAGGATAATCAATAAAACCTAAAGCGATAAAACTAATTACAATCATGTAAAGCACAAATTTACGATCTCGAACAAACTCTTTTTGTGTTCCTTTTGATGTATCTTCAAACCCTTGTGGCTTGGGGTATTGTGTTTTAGCAAAAAACAAAATGAATAAAGTAACAATAGCAAATATTCCTAAAATAATAAAACTCATTTGATAGCGCAATAATAAATCACTTGATTGATTTGAAACCAAGAAAAAGACGACTAAAGGGCCTAAAAATGCACCTGCTTGATCTAATGCTTCATTGATTGCAAAAGCTTTTCCAGCCCCAAGCTGAGGCGCTGTAAAACTTGTTAATGCTGATTTAGCAGGAGCACGAATCGCTTTACCAATTCGTTCAAGTAAAATTAAAATGATGGCTACTTGCCAAATTGATTGGTTAACGAATCCTAATAAGGGAATAGCTAGTAAATTAATGGCATAACCCAAAATCATCATTAGCCAATACCGACCGGTTTTATCCGCAATCCATCCAGTCACAATTCTTAATGCTTGACCGATAAATTCTCCTAATCCAGCCGTCATTGAGACTAAAAATGCACTGACACCAATTAAGTTTAAATATTGACTATAGATACTTCTTGCTCCTTCATGTGTAAAATCTGAGAAAAAACTGATAATGCCCAGTAACAGAATAAAGAGTAACGCTCTTTTTTTTATGGAGTCATTTTGATTATTGAAAATTTTCTTCATTTATAGATCACCGCTTTACATTTACTTAGTCATTATCATACTCAAAAAAAAGACCTTTTTCAAGGTCTATTGATGTTAATTCATTCTGTAGGTCGTTTCAAACGGATAATCTCACCAATTTTGCCATAATTATTACCCGCTAAACGACTGATTGGATTCAACTTATCTAAATTTATTTTACCCTCTTCATATACCGATTCATCAAAATGAGCAAAGACAACTCTACCTATGACTAAGACAGAACCAGGTAAATCCAATGACGTTTCTAATACACATTCAAACCGAATTTTCGCTTCTTTAACTCCACTGACTTCAATTCGTTGACTCTTAATTTTTGTTAAATTCGTACTATCGACTTCACTGATATGTGGAGGATACTGAAATGATGATTGATTCACTTGATTCAAATAATTATCTGTAACTATATGGACGACAAATTGCTGCTTACTAAGAATATTTCTTAATGTATCTTTCGGTTCTAAGCCTTCTTTTCTAATCGAAATTGATAACAATGGCGGTTCGGAAGAGACCACATTAAAATAACTGAATGGAGCACCATTCAGTACTAAATCATCGGATAACGAAGTAACAAATGCAATAGGTCTTGGGATAACACTCCCTATCAGCAGTTTATGTTGATCTTTATTCTCAAGTTTTTCAAAGTCAATCCCAATCATCGTTTTTCCTCTTTTTTTACTTTCGATAAAACATGTTGATATATGGCTTCTATATTTGGTCGGTTTCCTATTGTCGAAACGAGTTTATATCGACGATTGCCATCAGATACAAAGAGTTGATAATTTAATCCTAATACTCCTTTTTTAAACTCAATCGTTTTGATATCGATAAAAGAGATTCGAAAAACTTTTTGTGTTGGTTTTTTACTAAATAACGCAAGTTCATAACAAACTAATTCATCATCGTAAATACCCACAATCCCATCTACTCCGGCGGTTGATGTCATTCCGCTTGCAATCCTAACGATTTTACCGAGTTCTGAGTAAGAGATTTGGATTTTGCAAAAAAGATTTCTTTCATCAATAATCCTATCTTCTTTAAACAAATCAATATTCATATTCTCGAAGACCTCCTGTCTATAATTATACTGAATATTTTAAAATATTATATACTTTAAGCAATAATTACGTATTATCATACCATAATTGAATATAAATCGAGTAGAGGCTAATATTTAACATACTTCGCCCCTCTCACACCACCGTACG
>CAYIYY010000130.1:0-1793 GCA_964367605.1 uncultured Candidatus Izemoplasmatales bacterium
GTCTATGTGATATAATAGTTATAAATCGAAGAACGGAAAAGTATAATTAGTCTAGTTCATAGCGAGTGAGGGATGATGAAAGCCTCATACAATGACTTTTTAGAAAGAACACCGGGAGAGACAGAAGAACAAAGTAGACCTGTCCGTAAAGTTGGCGTTAACAACTCCAAGAGCCAGAATTCTGGAATCAAGGTGGTACCGCGGTTATTTTTAATCGTCCTTTTTCGAAGGACGATTTTTTATTTTTTTAGGAGGAATTATATGAAAATTTTAGTGAAGAAACTTTATGATGAGTATCAAAAACTAGCCGGTCAAGTTGTGACTGTTTCGGGATGGGTTAGAAATAATCGTGCCCAAAAAGAGTTTGGCTTTATTGATTTGAATGATGGTTCATTCTTTGAAACAATTCAAGTCGTTTATGAATCAAGTCTTGAATTATTTAAAGACATCCAAAAATTCCGTGTCGGATCTTCAGTAGAAGTGACCGGAGTTTTAACATTGACACCTGAATTGAAACAACCTTTCGAAATCAAAGCGACGAAAGTCGAACTACTCGGGGACAGTCCTGAGAACTATCCCATCCAACCAAAAAGACATACCCGTGAATTTCTAAGAGAAAATGCACACTTAAGAATGCGCACAAACTTATTCAATGCGGTTTTTCGTGTTCGTTCTTTAGTGAGTTTCGCGATTCATCAATTTTTTAACGATAACAACTTTGTTTATGTACATACACCCATTATTACCGGATCTGACGCAGAAGGCGCAGGACAAATGTTTAAAGTAACAACCTTAGACATCGATGAAATTGGTAAAAAAGGTGAGAAAAACATTGATTACTCGAAAGACTTTTTTGGTAAAGCAACGAACTTAACGGTTTCTGGACAACTCCAAGTAGAAACCTATGCCATGGCATTTAGAAACGTTTATACGTTTGGTCCCACTTTTAGAGCTGAAAACTCCAATACGCAAAGACATGCTTCAGAATTTTGGATGGTTGAACCTGAAATTGCTTTCGCCGATTTGAAAGACGATATGAATTTAGCTGAATCAATGGTTAAATACGTCATTCGTTATATTTTAGAGAACGCTTCAAATGAAGTTGATTTCTTTGATGCTTTTGTTGAAAAAGGATTAAGATCAAAACTAGAAAAAGTGGTATCTTCTAAATTTAAATCTGTGACTCATCATGACGCCATTGATATTTTAATTGAAAGCAAAGAAGCCTTTGAAAACAAACCAGAACACGGTGAAGACTTAGCGACTGAACATGAAAAGTATTTAACTAAACATTTTGGTGGTCCAGTTTTTGTCATTGACTGGCCAAAGGAAATTAAAGCTTTTTACATGCGTTTGAATGATGACCAAAAAACCGTTGCGGCAATGGACTTGTTAGTGCCTGGTGCAGGTGAATTAATCGGTGGATCTCAAAGAGAAGAAAGATTAGAAATGCTTGAACGTCGCATGGAAGAAATGCATGTTTCGAAAGAGGAATTGGAATGGTATTTAGATTTAAGAAGATATGGTGGATGTAAGCACGCCGGTTTTGGATTAGGTCTTGAAAGAATGGTTATGTACGTTACCGGTGTTGATAATATCCGTGATGTGATTCCATTCCCAAGAACACCTAAAAACTGTGAGTTTTAAGATGAATAATATTAACCCCCAAAATTATATAAGGATTGGAGGTTCGTTATGAAAAAAATTGTTAGCTTTTTGTTACTGTTTTTGCTTTCTTTAACCTTTATAGCGTGCCAAGAAACAACTGAAGATTTATCAACAACAACCACCAC
>CAYIYY010000130.1:1893-3754 GCA_964367605.1 uncultured Candidatus Izemoplasmatales bacterium
ACCATCTATGAATACCGTGTTAGAAATGAAGCGAATGATGAAGTCAGTGATGTTCACCAGTTTAAAACCAAAGAAGTTGACCCTACCGAATTTTCGTTGATGTATCTAGCTGACCCTCAAGAAAACTCAGTTCTAGGATACATGGCTTATAGTTACGCCTTAATGAATGCTTTGGATGAAATAAATGAAGAACCTTCATTCATGATGTTTGTTGGGGATATTGTTAACGATGCAGACATTCGTTCTGAGTGGGATAATTTCTTTACATATTCATCGCCATTTATTTATAATATTCCCATCATGGCAACCGCCGGAAACCACGATATTGCGGGGATTTCTGGAACTAGAATGAATAATTTTGAATTCGATGGTTATTTCAACTTACCGAATAACGGACCCACCTATACGCCATTTGATGAAATTGAAAATGATACACGACCCGCTAATTTCGATGATGGTAAAACCTATAGTTTCAACTATGATAATACGCACTTCGTTGCGATTAATACCGAAACGCTTTGTGATGCGACGACGACTTGTTCAAAGAATGATACAACGAATGTTGAATTATTAAAAACATGGTTAGTCAATGATTTATCTAGTCATACGATGAAGTGGACGATTGTCTTTATGCACCGTGGACCTTATACGTTATCTTACAATACGTATAAAGTAAGAGAAGAATTAGTTCCAATATTTGAAGCTCATGACGTTGATTTAGTCATTAGCGGTCATGATCATCAATATTCTAGGTCTGTTTATAAGACTGGTAATTTAATTGAATTTAATCGTTCAGATATATATAACTTAGGAACCCTTTCTTTAATTACAAGCACAGATACCGATTATCATTTCAATGATTACAATCCTTCAATCGGTGTTACATATCTCGTTGGAAATACATCAGGGACAAAATATTATGGTGGTGAAAAAAATTCGGGTATCAGCGTTCATTACGCTTTTATTGAATCGAACCCCGTTATACCTTATATCACCATTACTGATTCGACGATTGAAGTTGTATCCTATGGATTAATTCGATCTTCTGAATTCCAATTAGATGTTGAAGGTGTTTATATCCTTGAATCATTTACATTAAGAAAATAAAAAAATATAATCATATAAAAACCACTCTGGAAATCATCCAAAGTGGTTTTTTAGTTATTTAATTATCTAATCCGAAATGCATTCTTAATTCACCATTAATAACATAAGTATTATCAAAGACAATATTAGAACCTTCAAACATTTCATTTAACTTTTCTTTGGGAACGACAATCGTATTTCCGACCATTAACGTATCATCAAAGACAGAAAATAACATTGTTAATATCTCATTATCAAGGTCGACTTCTCCGATATTGGAATTAATGATTGTTAAAACCATATCACCTCCAGGATTCATACTAACATTGCTTGTTAGATTGAACTGCATATCAAAAGTACCTGGCATGCCTGTTTTCGATAAAGTCATTTTGAGATGAATCGATAATTCATCATCATTCATCCGAATGAAGAGATTGGTTGAATTAAAGCTATATTCGATTTCTTCTCCTAGCAAAGTAAATTCGATTGGGAATTCAAATTGAACTTTCTCGCCTAATGTGTAATCTAAGATGGCGTTTAAATCCGTTTCATCTAAATCAATTCTTGGGTCGAGAGGATTAACCGTCATATTCATTAAGGCTTGAGCCGCTAGTGAAGCCATGAAAGCGGCTTTATCAACGTCACTATCCCACTTTGTAAAGACGGGTTCATCTAAATCAGTGACTAATCTTCTAAATACGCCGATATTTAAGGATACATCAAACCCTTCATCAGATAAATCGAGAATTAATAAATTCTCTTGATAGATGACTTT
>CAYIYY010000131.1:0-3738 GCA_964367605.1 uncultured Candidatus Izemoplasmatales bacterium
CTATTATATCATATATGTAGATATATAGATTAAAACGATTGAATCTAAATAGCATTTTAGGGTCAATGTCTAGAGTATTTTTAAAGGTATTTTGAAACTGCCAAAAAACAACCCCCAATTTTCGTGGCGAAAGTTGGGGATAATAATTTCACTCAATTCACAAAGTTTAAAGTAACCGCCAAAGTTAGATATTAGTAACTGGTTATCATAATATATATTATAGGAAGTTAACACGTCTTATAAAAATGCGGATTTTTGTCCACAAAAGATATTCATAACGAATTAATGAGGTGATATCTCCATTGAGATAGGGCACTTCTACTACTTTAAATATACTCTTTTTAATGCAATGAATACATTAATTTTAAGAAAAACAGTGAAAATATCGTTCTGAGTATTCTGCTTCCAAAATCGCCCGAAATTTGTCGTTTTTTCGTCTGGGTATGCATATTGACCCTGTTATAGGACAAAAAACGCGTCACAGACGAATTCGATAAAAAGAAAAAAGCATCCTAAAATAGGAATGCTTCTAGATATCAAGGGATACTACTACTTCTATTCCGAGCTCCCGGGCAAATTCATAAGCAAGTTTTACTTCCTCATCCCATAGCTTTTCTGGATCATGAGCATCGGATGAGACAATGACTAACGCACCTTTTTCTTTTACGAGTTGCCAGAACTCTAACCTTGGGTAGAGGTATCTTTTTCCTTCTGGTAATTCACGTGTCCCTTTACGAATTCCATTCGCATTGATTTCAAGAGGGATTTTATATTTTATTGAGGCTTCAATAATTTTGAGTGTCGCAGCTTTGGCATGCTCATCAAACGTGGGGTAAGAATAAAGCATTAAATCTGGGTGACATACAAATTTGAAATTCAGGGTCGCTATCGCACTCGCAACCGTATCTGCATACACTTCTAAAAGCTTAGGTGTATCGAGTGCGTATACTGAACGCAATCCTTGAAAGCTTGAATCATCTGGAATATAGTGTTGACCTAAGGCTAAATAATCAAGGGTGTTTAACAGTTCATCGTATCTTTCCGCGTGTTGAGGAAAGTACTCAATTTCTAATCCTTTTTTAATTTTGATTAGTGAACCGTATTTGTGAATCGCCTTTTCTAACTCTTCTAGATAGATAGGATATTCACTTGGAATCATCCGTACACTCCTGTCTTTCAATTCTTCAAATGGAGCGTGATCACTCATGCCAATCGTTTCAAATCCGAGTTCTACTGCTTTCTTAACGTAGTCTGAAACAGTACCAACTGCGTGTTTGCAAAGGTACATATGGGTATGATAATTATTTTTCATTACTTGATTCTTAAGTGACATCCGACGCTCTCCTTTCTAGCTAAGGCTTGTTCTATGATGATTTTTGCGGTGGTAGCTAAATTCAATGTCTCATAATAAAATCTGGAGGTATTAGGATATTTTTCTAAATCCTCATAGATTTTTGTAAGGACTTCTAACGCTCTCATTAAGCCGTCAGTATTTCTAACGATGCCAACATACTCATCCATGTAGTCGCCGATTTTCTTCCGAATCGGTTTATAGTTGAATTGAGCGGTGGGTGGAAATGATTCTTGATAAGCGGTATTAAGAATTGTATTTGGTAAAGTGTTATTGATATCTTTAGCAATCTCAAGTCCAAAGACAACGCATTCTAAGAGTGAGTTTGAAGCTAATCGGTTCGCACCATGCACACCGGTATTAGCAACTTCACCGACGGCATATAAGTCTTTAAGTGAGGTTTTACCAACGGTGTCAGTATCAACACCTCCACAAATGAAATGTTCGCAGGGAGCCACAGGAATTAAATCTAATCCCATGATAATACCATGGTCTTTCAAGTGTTTGAATATCGTTGGAAATCTTGCTTCTAAGAACTTCGTGTCTAATTCTCTAGTATCTAAAAATACATGGTCAGTCCAGGTATCATACATCTCACGGTAGATGGCTTGACTAACAATATCTCTCGGTGCTAATTCCATCCGTTCAGGATGGTATTTTTGCATGAATCTTTGTTTTTGGACATTGAGTAATTTTGCACCTTCACCACGAACTGCTTCACTGATTAAGAAGCGTTTTCGACTCTTGGATTCTTCATCACAAAAGGCGGTTGGATGGAATTGTACAAACTCCATATGACTGATATTTGCGCCGGCACGATACGCTAAACCAATGCCATCGCCTGTCGCTGATAAATCATTGGTTGTCGCCCCATAAACTGATCCAATTCCACCGGTTGCGAGGATGGTTTTTTTTGCTAAAATAAAGGCAATTTCATCATGAATATTGAGGGTGATTGCGCCTCCAATTCGATCATGAAAATGTATGAGTTCAATAGCCATAAAGTGTTCAAATATTTTGATATTTTTACGTTCCAAAACTTCATCGACGAGGGTCTTGGTAGTATTATATCCAGAGGCATCGCCGCCCGCATGAATGATGCGTCTTGTCGAGTGGCCTCCTTCTTTGGTGAAGAGGATATTATTATCGGCATCTTTATCAAAATCGACACCTAATTCAATAAGTTTTTTGATGGCTTCATTGCCATGATCTACTAAGACACGTACTGCCTTTTGATTGTTTAGAAATGCACCTGCTTGTAATGTGTCATCGAAATGACCTTGATGAAGAATGGGATCGGTGTTCATTTCAACAGCGATTCCACCTTGTGCTAGCATTGAATTTGAATTCATAAAAGTCTCTTTAGCGAGGACGATAATTTGATATTTGGGGTCAATATTAAGCGCGGTCAAAAGTCCTGATAGACCGCTACCAATGATTAAGACATCACATTGATGGTTCAAATTAACTCATCTCCAACATTCTTTTGAGACTTTCAAAGGCTTTAATTCTGATATCTTCAGGAACGATTATTTCATAAGTTTCATCTTTTAAGGCGGTATAAACGTCTTCAAGACGAGTGAGTTTCATATCAAAACAGGATAATCCTTGGCTTAATAAATGGAATGTTTTATCGGGATTTTTTTTCTTTAAGGGGTGTAAAATACCTTCTTCCGTCCCGATAATAAATTCATGATAAGTAGAATTTGATGCATATTCCACAATCCCTTTGGTTGAACCGATGTAATCGGCGAGTCTTAAGACTTCTAAAGGCGCTTCTGGATGAATTAAAACTAAAGCATTTGGATGTGCTTCTTTCATTTTAATGACATCTTTGGGTTTTAAATTGTTATGGATGCAACAAAATCCTGGCCATACTTCGATATCTAAATGGTATTTATCTTTGAGATATAAGCCTAAATTCTTATCAGGTATATAGAGAATTTTTTGGTCTTTATACGCCATGATAATCTTCTCAGCGTTGGAGGATGTCACACAAACATCCGATAACGCTTTAACATCAGCGTAGGAATTGACGTAGCAAATAATCTTCCTATCAGGGTTATTTTTCTTATATTCTTTAAGCTTTTCCGCAGTAACCATCATTGCCATTGGGCATTTAGCCTCTTTAACTGGGAGTATTACTTTCTTTGTGGGCGATAAGATTTTGGCCGTTTCTGCCATAAAATTGACGCCACAAAATACGATGATTTGAGCATCGGTTTTCGCAGCAATCTTTGAAAGTTCTAAAGAATCGCCAACGTAATCAGCGATATCTTGAATATCAGAATCTTGGTAATAATGCGCTAAAATAACCGCATTTTTTTCTTTTTTTAGTTTTAGAATATCATCTTTTAACATGTTATTCTCCTCATATATATTAGTAC
>CAYIYY010000132.1:0-3640 GCA_964367605.1 uncultured Candidatus Izemoplasmatales bacterium
TTATTGTAATTATCTGTTCAGTGTTTTATTTGAAATTGAATCGAAAATAGATATTTCAAATTATGACATGGAAGAAAAGCGCGTATTTGGGTATATTTCTGAGTGGCTATTTGGAATATATATTTTTCATCAAAAAAGAACCAGTAGTCATAAAATATTGGAATTGCAAAGAACATTTGTAGATGAGGTAGAGGTACTTTCCGTAAGTTCAACGAATGTATTTTCATCCTGCGATAATAATTATGTCAGACATCTTGGCGTTTGCCTTACTTCCCTTATCAATAATAAAAATAAAGACACTTTTGTCAAATATTGGATACTTGGAAACGATATATCTGAAAATAATAAGCATATTTTACAATCAATGAGCACGTCCACATTTAAAATATATGTATTGGATACACATATTAATTATCCTACAGATATCATAAAAACATTGTCCAATACGCACCTGTCTGTTTCTGCATACAATCGTTTATTTATAACTCGATTTGTCCCAAAAACAATGAAGAAAATAGTATATCTAGATTGTGACCTAATCTGCCGAAGCGATATTGGTCAATTGTACAACATAGACGTATCTAAAAACAGCGTATTGGGCGTTGCAGATGTTTTAGAAAAGGACAATCGCGATAGGTTAAATCTTAAAAGGTATATTAACTCCGGAGTAATGATTATCAATCTTGATTACTGGAGGGATAAGGACGTATTCAATTTATTTATAGAATACATGAATAATAGTTCAGATAAAATTTACTATCATGACCAAGATGTTATAAATACAGTCTTGAATAAAACATTGGATTATATCGACCCAAGTTGGAATGCTCAAACTAGCTCGTATGAAGGATCTACTGAACAAAACATTATTGGTAAAAAATCCCATATTGTTCATTTTATTAGTGATAGAAAACCGTGGATCAAAGATTCCCATAGTCCGTTCCAATTCGAGTATGAACATTACTTAAGCATGAGTCCATGGCGTAATGATCCATTGGTTTGTGAATCTGACAATTTTAATATATATTATAAATTAAAAGCTACGATAGAAAAAATATTCTTACGCCTAATGGATAGTGATTCCATCATACGATCTGCAAGAGCATATCGCGACGGAAATAATGTCGAGAAGGATTTATATAAATCTGCAAATTTAATGGTGCGTGCAATAAAAATTGGCGACAGATCTATTACAAATGAATTATTTGATTTAGTTTGGGACATGGGAGATGCGAAAAAACACGCGATTGCCGTAAAAGAAATCAAAAAATCTGCAAATAACGGCGATAGTGAAGCCATGGGACGTTTGGGTCGCGCATATCGTGATGGTAGAGGAGTAGAGAAAGATTTTGACAAAGCGGAAGATTGTTTTGTTAAAGCTGCAACCTCAAATCCGATATGGAGTAATGAATTATTTGATTTAGTTTGGGACATGGGAGATGCGAAAAAACACGCGATTGCCGTAAAAGAAATCAAAAAATCTGCAAATAACGGCGATAGTGAAGCCATGGGACGTTTGGGTCGCGCATATCGTGATGGTAGAGGAGTAGAGAAAGATTTTGATAAGGCGGAAGATTGTTTTGTTAAAGCTGCAACCTCAAATCCGATATGGAATAATGAATTGTCTCATTTGTTATCTTTGATTAAGTGAATTGAACCTTGACTTTGACGGTTCGATGTAAAAGCGTATTGTAGAGGTCTGATCGTAAACAATATAAAAATGAGTATCATCTATGCTCTTCAGAGTCTAAACATAAAGTAGAGGGGGCGCAGTCTATCGAGCATAATAAGAATACATCCATTCCTATTGGAACGCCGTACTTTCAGAAACATTCATTAAAAATATGGTTTGAACAAGGTTATCTTAAAGTTGAAGAAAAGGCACCGAACTTGGAAAGCTTACGGAACTTTTGGGGGCGTATAGGCTCGGAGACGATTTCAGTATTTTGAAGCCCTATAATTTTGTTATGCAACCTGAAATGAGATAATTTACGGATATCAACGAGTTCGACGTAGAGAGATTATATCGTGTTGTTGAAAGACTCTGTGAGAACCCAATTTTGACAGTTAGTGACATGTTGTGAAGCCTTTCAGTCAATGTTTTTTCGAATCTAATGGCACACCTATCAAAGGATCTAGCAGTCTTTCAATATCTCTAAGTCGATAAACATAAAAACAGATCGAAGGGCCATCCCCATAATCAGAATCGAATCCTTTGATGTTACGGTTATGGCCTGCAGAAATTTGACGGAAAAATAAGATGATGGCCCGTAAAGGAGAATACTTTACGCAAAGATACCGAAACCAATGAAGAACAAAGCTTTTCCGCCGGTTTCTGTTTGACGACGATGTGTCTCTGAAAAGCCACTCTACTTATCGCCAGTGACTGGGCACTTTAAGGAAAATAATTTAGAATTTAACTCACGATGAGCATCCAGGTTTCAAACTCGGGTTGAAATACATACAAATGGAATAGAAACGAGAAGGCGTTCTGTATGTTTTTAGTTCCAAAGTTAAATATCCTTTAATACTTTTACCTATAATTAACATCCTTTAAAATCATACTAGGGCGATGATATTATCAAAAACAATGAAATTATAAAAGATAAGATCACTTTTAACATCATAGGTAGTTGTGTATCACGAGAGATTTTCAATATAAAAAAAGGAAATGAATATGAGGTAAAAGCATACATCCATAGAAATTCTCTTTTTACGCTATTAGACTGTGTAGATTCCAAATATAAGGTTAAGCAGTCGGAAGTGAGTGATTTGATTTCGCATAATTTTCTTCAACGTATGATATGTACAATGTTCAATGCCGATGCCCCAGAACAGTTACTTAGTAGAAAAGGAGAGTGGATAATTATCGACACACATTTTTCGAGTAAACCCTGTGCAATAATAGAATATGACAATGGAAATCAAAGATTAATTCAGTACGATTGGGAAATATCGGCGATTGAAAAAATTTTTGAAAGAAACGTCAATTTGAAGGGTTGTAAGCTTACAATGATAGATGCATCGATTAATATGGCATACTACGTGGATGAGATAGCCGAGTTCTTAAATAAAAATTGGAAAAATAAGATTATACTACTCAATTCATCTCGAGCATTTATAGAATTGGATAGAAACGGATTATTTCGACAAGATAATTGCATGCAAGCAGAATATCAGCCCTACAATGATAAGATGGCAGAATTACTACTTGAACGTATAAATTGTCATTACATTGAGATGCCGCCTGTGACTATAAGGGACGCCTGGAGAAATAAAAACGGTAGGGATCACAACGTAGTGCACTATGTACAAGAGCTATTCGATTATCTAAAAATTATGACTGACTTGATAATTAACGAGAATCCTCCCCAAAATCGTCTTTTAAATATCACAAAGGCAAAATTTAATGTAAAAATTGACAATATCCTACTTGGTCAAAGGGCATCCGAAAAGAACACATTGATGCGTGCCTATGCATTGATGAAAGGAGACAAGAGCATAAATAAAGAACGTGTAATCAACGATTTAAAAAAATTGATAAATCAGGGAAATCCAGAGAGTTTTGGGTTTTTGGCTCGCCTATACCGCGACGGTAAAGGCGTCGAGAAAAATCTCGACAAGGCAGCAGAATGGATGC
>CAYIYY010000133.1:0-3623 GCA_964367605.1 uncultured Candidatus Izemoplasmatales bacterium
TAATAAAGGCGTTGAAATTCGCATTTATGACATCATTTATGAAGCATTAGATGATATTCAAAAAGCCATGAAAGGTTTACTTGATCCCGTCTTTGAAAAACGGATGATTGGTGAAGCGGTTGTCCGCGAAACCTTCACGGTATCCAAAGTCGGAACCATTGCTGGATGTATTGTTTCGACAGGATCAATCAAACGTGATTCATTGGTTAAGGTCATCCGTGAAGGTGTGATCGTTCATGAAGGTAAAATTGCTTCACTCAAACGATTTAAAGATGACGTTAAAGAAGTTAAAACTGGATTTGAATGTGGCATTATGCTTGAAAGTTTCAATGACTTAAAAGTTGATGATGTCATCGAAGCATCCACAATGCAAGAGGTTAAAAATGGTTAAAGTCGATCGTCTTGAAACACTTGTTCAACGTGAATTATCGTTAATTTTACAACGGGAAGTCAAAGATCAAGTTGGGTTCATCACGATTACTGGCGTCAAAGTTACGAATGAACTTTCTTTCATCTTTGCGTATTACACCGTTTATGGTACAAAAGAAGATCGTGCAAAAACTCAAGAATCGCTTGATCGTGCAAAAGGATTTATCAAAAACCAACTTGCTTCACGTGTCAAAATGCGTAAAGTTCCTGAATTGGTTTTTAAATTCGATGAATCTTATGAAAAAGGCATGAAGATTGATGATTTATTAAAAGATATTAAATAAAAATGAAACTTTGGATTCGTCCAAAGTTTTTCTTTTCTTCTTAAATTGCGAGAATCACTGGATTTTGATATAATTAGGTGCAAAGGGGGCGAGGATATGAATGAAATGATCAAAGCTAAATTAAATAGTTTGCCAGAGTTACCTGGAAGTTACCAAATGTTAGATTCCTCATCCCATATCATTTATGTTGGTAAAGCAAAGAATCTAAAAAATCGGGTCAAATCCTATTTTGTTGGTTCACATGATTTAAAAACCACCAAATTAGTCCATGATATCGTTGATTTTACATATATCGTCACGAAGTCTGAAAAAGAAGCGTTTTTATTAGAACTCTCTTTAATCAAAGAGCACAAGCCCAAATATAATATCATGTTAATGGATGATAAAACTTACCCATACATTGAAATAACAAAAGAAGAACATCCAAAGATTATCATTACTCGAAAAGTTACGAAGAAAAATAAAAATATCTTTGGACCCTATCCTAATGTGTTTAGTGCAAGAGAGACCGTTGATTTATTAAACCGTGTCTATCCTTTACGCAAATGTGCTTCTATGCCTAAAAAATTATGTCTTTATTATCATATCGGCCAATGTCTAGGTCCCTGTGTATTTCCAATAGAACCAGAAGTCACTCAAAACATCATCAGTGAAATCAAACAATTTTTGTCGGGAAATACCGTTAGTTTAGTTCAAGAATTACAGAAAAAGATGTATGAACATTCTGAAAAATTGGAATTTGAAAAAGCCAAAGAATATAAGGTCTTAATTGATTCAGTCAATGATACAACGCAGAAGCAACAAATCATCTTCGCTGATGCGAAAGATAGAGATATCATCAATTTTTATGACGATGGTACTTTTATCGCCATTACGATTTTATTTATGCGTGCCGGTAAAATTATTTTTTCCGACTCATCAATTCATGATTTTTATGGTGACGCCACAGAAACCGTGTTAGATTATTTAGCACAATTTTATGAAAAGCATTTGATGCCTTCGGAAGTCTTATTACCAGAATCACTTGAAAACGAGCTTCTTGAATCGATATTCTCCGATTCTTTTGTTATTCCTAAACGTGGCGACAAAATGAAACTCATCGCCACCGCTTTAGAAAATGCAAAAATCCATTTAGAAACACATCTAGATATTTATTTGCACAAGCAAAAGAAGACGCTTGGTGCAACGGAAACATTAGCTAAATTAATAGGTCTTGAGTCAATAAGACGGATTGAAGCCTTTGATAATTCAAATACTCAAGGTACTCAACCCGTGTCGGCGATGGTCGTATTCAAAAATGGTGTTCCTGATAAAAACAGTTACCGAAAATACCAAGTCAAGACCATCATTGGACCTGATGACTATGGGACGATGAAAGAAATCATTTACCGAAGATATCAACGTCTTCTTATGGAATCGATGAAAGACCGACCTGATTTAATCATCATGGATGGTGGATTAGGACAAGTGAGAGCTTGTAAAGAGGTTCTTGAAGGACTTTATTTAGATATCCCTGTCATTGGATTAAGAAAAGATGATTCTCACAAAACGGATGCGATTATTGGCCTTGATGAATCAGTTATACCTATTGATCGGCATTCACCGCTTTATGTCTTCTTGACGAAAGTTCAAGATGAAGCTCACCGCTTTGCGATTACTTATCATCGAGAAAAACAAACCAAACAAATATTCGCGTCGATTTTAGATCAAATTCCACTCATTGGAAAAGCATCAAAACAAAAATTATTAGAAAAATATAAAACCATCGAAGCGATTAAAAACGCGCCGATTGAAGATTTAAAAGCCTTAGGATTATCGTCTCCAGCAATTGATAATTTGAAAATAGCGTTACTCGCCAAGCGTGAGTAACGCTTTTTGTTTAAAATTGATTAAATCATGATAAAATAGATAACGGTGATTATATGTCTTCATATGTTTATGGACCGTTACATAGCGTGAGTGTCGAAAATCGAATCGTGTCTATCAAGCAAGGCAAACGAGTAGCTTATTTTTATATGGCTAAAGGAATGTTCAATACTTTTATGCAGTATCTCAATGAAGGTATTTATTTGTTTATGTGGGTCAACGACCACGAAAGACGTTTAAAAGGCGTGATGGTAAAGTCCGTTGAAAATCTTGACAAGATAATATTCCCAGACAAGCAAAATCCTAGGATTTATTACGATACCAACATTATCAAAAAAGGGATTCAATCGATTGTGAATGGGACTCAACCAAAACTATTTTTAGACCTTGAAATGTCGATGCCTCCCTATCAAAATTATGAAAAGTTCGTATCAGAGATTATTCAATGTGGTATGGTCTTGGTTGATAGTGAAGGAAATATCTTAGAAAACCATAAAGATTTTATTAAACCTACCCTATTTAAAGAATTATCTAATCGGACAAAAAAATTCTTGCATATCACGCAAGAGACCATCGATAGTGGCATTCCCTATCATGATTTTTATAGAACTTTAGAACGCATTATTAAAACCAAACGACCGATGATTATCGTCTGGGGGCAAAATGATATTATTGAGATAAAAAAATCAGCTCAATTACATCATTTGCCTGATTTAACGAGAAATGTGCAGTTCATTGATCTGTTAAAGCTTCATAAACATTATTTTGGATTAAAGAATGATTTAGGACTCTTTAATGCTTATAAGTTTTATTCCGATGTTATTCCTGAAGATCAGGTGCATGATGCGTATGAAGATGCGATGGTCACAAAGGTTATTTTCGATTTCTTTAAGAAGGTTTGTAATGGTGAAATCCAAGCGCCACAGTTTGATAACATTGAAAATTCAAAGGAAGTAGAAGCTAAATAATTAATTTGAACCTCAAAACATATTTGAGGTTTTTTTTATTTTTAATGTCTTCTATTCATAATGATGTGGTGTTTTC
>CAYIYY010000134.1:0-3569 GCA_964367605.1 uncultured Candidatus Izemoplasmatales bacterium
GTATAATATTTATATAATTCTACTTTGTTGCCAAGTCCATCATATGAAGGGATAGCTTCCACATTGACTTTATGAAGTGTTTTTTTGTAATCGACATTTCTCGATGAGACGATATGATTGATCGTTGTTGTATGGAATAGTTCCAATGAATTGAAACGGATATTTTGTTTTGATTCAGTAAAGAAAATATTCGCTATTCTATCGAGTAAAGCAAACGGTTCTAAATCAAAAGCAGTTTGAGTCCAAGTTCTCTTTCTTTCTGCCGTCACAAGTTCATAACTTTTATTTTTTATGAAGTAGGCAGCGTACGCAGCTTCTTCAATTTTATCTTCTAATTCTTTTTTTGAAAGTTTATGACTGAGCTGAAAACTTGAAGAACCGGTATACATGACTTTCCCATCAAGAAAACGTTTATAGACAGTCACATGATATTCCGTCGTATCGACGACCCGAGTCGTTTCTAATTTTTGCATGACATAAAACGCTTGAGAAGCTTTCGTTTGAACTTCGTTAATCATCCAATCAGTGATGATCGTTGATTCTTTTAAAGCTTTAACTAATTGTTTAATCATCCGATTTTCACCTTCGCTTTCAAATAAGCGCCGCCGTCACTGACTCTCACCCATTCTTTATAGCCTTTACCACAAGATCCTGATCCAATGACTTCAAAGTCTTTTGAAACTGCGGTAATTGAGTTTAACAAATCAATGACATATCCACTCATCACAACTGGAGATATAATTTTACCGGTGAATTCACCATTCAAAATTTCACGGCCATAATGGGCGGTACATTGAATTCCCCAGTTTTTCGGATCTTCCATACCATTATTGGTTTGTGATAACAAATACCCGTGTTCTATGCTTTTAATCATATCTTCGAGTTTGGATTTTCCTTTGGAGAAATACGTATTCGTCATTCTTGTATAAGCTTTACGTTTATAAGATTCTCTTCTTCCATTACCCGTTGGCTTTTTCCCTAGTTGTAAAGCAGAAAGTGCATCTGAAATCCCGGCTACTAAAATTCCGTTATCGATGATTTTAGTATCTTGGGCTAAAACGCCGTCATCGTCGAAGAAAAAGGAAGCGACACTAAAGGTTGAATCTGCGCCATCATGCATTGAAATCAGCGGTGAGGCCACTTGCTTATTCATGTATTCTTGTGACTTAGCACGATCACGCACAAACATATCCATTTCAACACCATGACCAAAAGCTTCATGAGCAATCAGTCCCGTAATGGACGGATCAGTAATGACATCATAATAACCCGGTGTTGGTGTCACGGAATCAAGCAGTTCAATAGCTGTATTCAACGTTGAATCCATTTTTTGTGATAAATCGCTTAACGCTTCTTCTAATGAATTCGTTCCAAAACCGTCATAGGCGTATTTGGTGTTTTGATCTCTACGAACTAAAACAAATGACCGTGGATTACACCACGTATAATATTGTTCCAAGTCTTTTTGTTTTGACATGAACATTTTTGAGATTTCAGTCGTTTCAATGGAAGCTCTCGCATTGATGACTAAAGGTGAGTCTGCTAAAGTCCGGTTAACGTAATCACGTAAAATCTTGATGATTTGTTCTGTGGTATAAAGTTCACCACGATTTTTCCTGATAAAACGTTTCGTTAAAGCTTCTTCTTTTAATACATCCACTTCAACGGAATCAATCGTACCTTTTAAATTAGTTAACTGGTTGATGTCCTCGATAATTGATTGATAATTACTCGAATTGATGTCATTGGTTGACAGTTCGCTATAAACTTTACCATTAAACACTTTGATGACAAATCCTGATTCTGTCAGTCCGCTTGGAACGACATTCGTCGATGATTTATCTAATGAAATTGATGTCCCAGACACATCCGTGCCTAAAACAGACACATAGGCATATTTGGATCCAAGATCACTAATCAATTGTTGAATGATTTTCTTCTTACTTCTTAAATAACTTGAAAATTTTCCGGTCATATCAATACCTCCACTGTCATTATTGTATCATAAACAAGGATTAATTAAAGAAAAAAGCGACCCATTCGTGAAAATGAGTCACTTTTATTACATTGATTAACTATGATATGACGATATTTGGCTCTAAAACATTCCAAGGCGTGATAAGTCCTAAGATTTTCTCAGAAGGTTTACCGTTTTCAGTTACAAAAAGCATTTTTAGCTTTTTTCCATCTTTCGTCGTTTGACCAAACAAATCAATGATTTCATCCAAAGGCATCGATTTAGGGATAAACCAATACCGTTCGCCCACATGTTGATTGATGGGAAGATACGGTTTAAAGTCATTGATGGTCGTTTGTTGATCTATGATTGATTTGGGGTTTTCAGTGAGTGATAAAAATAACGTTGAGCCACTGTAGGCCCCAAATAAAATACCTGTGTCATCTAAGACTGGGACATGTGATATATTACGATCTAACATCGATTTCATCAAAGGAAGGACAGGTGTTGTCAGTCGTGCAAATAAGATTTGATGCTTTTGAATACAGATATTCATCGCCCGAATTGGTTTTTGGAGTTGATTAATCGCTTTCTCAAGAAAAGCAATGGACTCATCTGTCACTCTAAAAGCATCAAATGTATCAATTCTTTTGTCATGGACGATATAATTCCTTAACTCTCGCAACATTCTAAAATGTTTTGAAAGTTCACCTGATACCTTCGATTCATAGAAATAGACAGCACTTGTATTATCTGGCAACTTATATTTTTCTCTGATGACGTCTTCTAATTCGTTATATAGTCGTTCAAATACATCATTATTATTCACATGGATCACCGTCCTCTTACACCCTGATTATATCATATATAGTCAATATTATTCACTGCCATTTGGGCCTAAAGGAATCTTATACGAAGTAAATGTTACTCCCATTGAGTCCACGACAACGATATCAAATCCAGTTATTTCCATATCCGTAATAAAGGATTCATAGAATAAACGGAATTTGTTCGATGACTCATTATATTCTACTGATGAGGTCAAGTCTAGAGTAGAATCAATCATATTACTGTTTTTATAGTATCTTATATGCACTGATTCAATGGTTAGATTATCAATTCCATATGTATTATAATAAAAATTGAAGTCAAAAGTCGTTTGATTTAACCCCGTAACACCTGCCGAAAAACCTGTTTTTTCTTCTAATAAATCTGGCAAATCGATTTCAAATAAAATCCCACCAGATATTGTACTCGTTGATTCTAAAACAAAGGTAATTTGATAGACAGCATCAATATCGAGTAATAATTGACCTGAAAATGTTAATGAATCACTTTCTACCATTATTTTACTAAAATCACTCGCATCATCGATATTTGTCGCAACCAAGTAAACATCGGTCGACGCATTAATCTCTTTCAGCGTAAAGGTAAAGTTCGTCTCAACAGTTTTCGTTAAGTCGTCGTAATTTCCAAATTCATAATATGAATTTTGAACCAGTTGATTACTTTCAATATAATTATTCAGTAATTCTTCCAAACTACTGATATTACTTCTTAAATAATCAATGTCATTATTAAGAGCACGAATTCGATCGCTTTGTTCTAAGAT
>CAYIYY010000135.1:0-3480 GCA_964367605.1 uncultured Candidatus Izemoplasmatales bacterium
ATTTATATTTTACCTTTTTAGTTACAAAAAAGAAATACTTTTGATACATTTTAAGTTGATTTTTGTTCATAAAAAAAGTCTATTCAGGATGAATAAACTTTTTTGAGATTATTTTTTAATGGGTTTTAATTCGATATATCCCCGAGTCCCGACTGGTTCTAATTGAATCCTGGGCAATGATTCATCAAATTGATAGCCTAAGGGAGTTGGGTTATATTGATCCATCGCTTCCCATAACGACTGAATCGCAGCTTCATAATCTTCTTCTTCAAACGGTTCGCCTTGGAACATTAAATAAGGTGATTCAGGTAATTCAATGACGTCAAAACCTTCTGGAACCAAACCTTGATAATCTAAGTCGACTTCGACACCTTGTACATACTCTGAGGTATGAGGTTTTATATAATGTTTGGGTAACCATAAACAAACTGGTTCACCTGTTATTGACTTCATGCTCTTTAATAAACCCCAAACATCACAACCTACTTCTTCTGAATAACTAAAGTATTCCGTCGCTTTAATACCTCTTTTTATAATGACTTTTCTAGCCGGTTTTGTGATAACTGTTAAAAATACTGAATGAACTTTTGACATGGGATTACGCTCCTTTGGTTCATATAATTTGAAGGGTGTAAATAAGTAAATCGGAACTGGATTTTTAGCATATTCATAAGGGTTGGTACCAAACTCTTTTTGAAACGCTCTTTGATATCCATCGACGCTCTCATAACCATAAAGATAGGCAATATCAATAATCTTGATGGTATTGTCTCGTAATGCCATCGCTGAATTTGAAAGTCTCATTTTTCGAATGTATTCGCTTGGTGTTAATCCAACCAATTCAGTAAACAATCGGTAAGAATACCAAGGAGAATAATACGATACTTTTGCAAGGACTGCTAATGTGATTTTTTCATCTAAATGACTTTCAATATAGTTTTGCATTGCTCTAACAGCGTCTATTCGACTCATTTTTACACCTCCTAGTTCATATTATATAGAATAGCCAAAAGGAAAACTCGACTTATTTTGCTATAATGGAACTTTTTAAAAAAATATCATCTACCCGATTTATAATATTTTGAGTAGAATAAAAATGAAAACTCATATTGATTCGAAAAAGATCAAAATTAAAGTCAGTAATATAATATTTATGCTTAATATTGTTAAAAGTAAATGAATAATTGATCGTAGCAATCTCATATATTATCTCTAGCTTTATATCTTCATAGTCATGAGAAATCGTATTACGCAACCCAATAATACTTAACCAATTAATCTGGTCGCATTCAGTATTATTTGAATCATTAAGTTTTTTAGCGGTTTATCTATTTTCTTATAAATTTAAAGTGACCGCATCAATTTTTTCAAAATTTTTCTTCATCGAAAATATATTACAATAAGAAAATAGTATTTATGGTGAAAATTCGTTTATAGATCAAATGTTTTTTAACAGCACTCAAAATTATTTATGTTCATTCTTATCTGCAATACTATATTTAAAATTGGCAGCTAATAATATTAAAATTGGTAAGATAATATCAAACGTAATAAATGTCACAGAGCTTATCTGTAGTCTGAACGCAGGAAAAATCCATCCAATGATCCAACTTGAAGGAAACCACAAGATAAGAACAGATATCAAATAAATCCATGATTTTGCAATTAGACTTCTTAAAAGTGAAGGTTTTTTATTATTCATCTTTGATTTTCTTTTGGTAACATAATAACTACTTGATATAATGCCAATTAATGGAGGAACAAACCCGCCTCCAAAAAGAAATAAGAGAATAAATAAGAGTGGAGAAAATTTAAAATAATTACTCTCAATCAATAAATTTGCAAAAAAAACGATAACAATACTGATTAAAACTGTTATGATTCCAGAAAATAAAAAATTAGGTATTACTGAAAAAGCTGGCAACCCTGCATGCCAAATTATATCAGGGTCAGAGACATCTAGAGCATGAATAAAATATGAATTAGGATTACTTTCCGCTTGAAGTATTTCTCCGATTCCATGTATAAATCCTATAACTGCACTGTAAGTCATTAAAACTACTGTACTGAATTTCAATGGATTACATTCTTTATAAACAAATTTACTCAAGTTTTATCTCCAATTAACTATTATAAACACTTAGTTAAATTTCTATTTTTCTTGATCATGGCTTAACCATCTCGCAATATCAAAAACTCTAATTCCACCTATGTCATACTCATCATGCCTTGTATTTGCTATTAAAATCTTCGGATAGGCATCCTTAATTTGTCTTAAAGGAGTTAACTCTCTTTCAAGGGTTTCTTCTCTAGAAATATTATCAGATACTTGAATATATAATTTTTCGGTTCCTCTGATAGCAACAAAATCAATTTCCTTTTGATATAGTTTTCCAACATAAAAATCGAATCCTCTTCGTATTAATTCCAAAGCAACAATATTTTCGTAAAGTCTTCCATAATCAAAATATCTTTTCCCAAGTTTGGCAAATCGAAATCCTTGATCTACTAAATAGTACTTCTCATTTGTCTTTAAATAACCATTTCCGCGAATATCAAACCGCTTGATTTTGTAGAATACAAACCCCTCACACAGATAGGAGATATAATTCCCTACAGTTTTATGGTCAATTGCTATGCCATCTTCATTGAGCCTGTTCGTTATTTTACTTGGTGTGGTAAGATTTGAGATATTATCTAAAAGAAATGCCACAATATTCTCCATTGCTATTTTATCAGTCACACTATTTTTCTTCATGATGTCTTTTAAAATAACAACATCCAAAACATTAGCGATATAATCAAATTTTTGTTTATCCGTATCATAAAGATAACTTCCGGCAAATCCACCTTCTATGGTATATTTGTCAAATGCATCATTGATATTGTTATAACCATGATATTCACAATACTCAGAAAATGAAAACGGTAATACCTCTATCTCGAAATATCTACCAGTAAAGAGTGTTGCTAAATCGCTTGATAACAAAAATGCATTAGATCCCGTAATATAGATATCAAACTCTTTTGATTCATAAAGATCATTTACAGCTAATTCAAATTTATCACACATTTGAACTTCATCAATGAATACATAATTATTCACATTGGGCAAATGTCTTTCTCTAATATAATTGTTTAATTTTTTATACTCTTTAATCTCATCAAATGTAATCCGAGTAAAATCTACTAGAATGATATTTGCATCTTCTTCAATACTCTTGAGCACCCTAATGTATTCACTCAACAACATTGACTTCCCAGCTCGTCTTACACCTGTTATGATTTTTATATCTGGTTTATTTTTTAATGATAGCAATTCATTCAAGTATTGTTTTCTTTCTATAATTTTCATTATCATCACCACACATATTATACCACTAGATTCCCATAACTTCAATATTTTTATTTTTTAGGGAATTTGATAATTACGATATTATAATTCCCGAAACCAAATATTCTTTTATGTTTTGGGAATAT
>CAYIYY010000136.1:0-3471 GCA_964367605.1 uncultured Candidatus Izemoplasmatales bacterium
CGTACGGTGGTGTGAGAGGGGCGAAGTATGTTAAATATTAGCCTCTACTCGATTTTTTGATGATAAATATGTAGTTTTTGTGAAGTCAAGAGATATCAAGCTTAAGCTATTGACAGTCAAGTCATAAAAAAACTATAATGAAACTATAGACACTAACATTCTATTGATCGGCGGTGATTTCATGCTACGTGTTGATAATTTATCCAAGAGTTATACGGTTGGGGATTTTACACAAAAGGCTCTCAATGGAGTTTCAATCGAGTTTCGTAAAACTGAGTTTGTAATGATTCTCGGTCCTTCAGGTTGTGGAAAAACAACCTTGTTAAATATTATTGGTGGACTGGATCACTATGATTCTGGTGATTTGACCATTTTCGGAAAATCAACCAAAGATTTTAAAGAAAATGATTGGGATATGTATCGCAATAATTCGATTGGTTTTGTTTTTCAAACTCATAATTTAATACCTCATTTGAGTGTTTTACAAAATGTCGAAATGGGCATGACATTATCAGGTGTTTCAGCGAATGAACGCCATATTCAAGCTAAAACAGTTCTTGATAAAGTCGGATTAAAAGATCATATCTATAAAAGACCTAATCAGTTATCGGGGGGTCAATCGCAAAGAGTCGCCATTGCAAGAGCGCTTGCGAACAATCCTGATATTGTTTTAGCTGATGAACCAACTGGTTCACTAGATTCGACTACGAGCATTCAAATCATGGAGTTAATGAAAGAAATTGCCAAGGATAAATTAGTGATTATGGTTACGCATAATCATGAAGTCGCAGATGCTTACGGAACCCGAATTATTAGCCTAAAAGATGGGGAAGTTATCGATGATTCAAATCCTGTCCTCGATGAGAAAGAAACCAAGATTGAATTCTCTCTCAAGAAAACAGCGATGACATTCAAGACCGCCATTATTTCTTCATTCAATAATATTAAAACAAAATTAGGACGAACATTACTCACCGCATTTGCAGGTTCGATTGGGATAATTGGAATTGGGTTAATCTTATCTTTATCCAATGGATTAGATCAAGAAATCTCATCTTTTGAGCAACAAACGATTGCAGGATACCCAATCAGTGTAACAAGTTCAAGAATCGATTATGAAAAATTAAGAACATTAGGAACAACGAATCTAGAAAAATATCCTGAACAAACTTACGCAACAGTTTATAAACCGGTCACGACGGCTTCAGCTTTTATTCCCAATGTCATTACAGAACAGTATGTCAATTGGGTAGAAGATTATGTTGCTGGTGAGGGAAATGATTTAGTTGCGGGTGTCAAATATGTCCGCTTCATGAATTTATCATTATTTAGAACTAATGAAGATGAAACCTATTCAAGAATATATTCTGAAGTTTCAACACAAACAACGAACCCGACTCAAACATTAAATACAAGCCCTACAGGTCCTTTTTTCAATCGTTTGCCCGAAGGTCAATTACTCAATAATAGTTACGATTTACTCTATGGCAGTTTTCCTTCAATGGAAAAAGTAGAGGATGGTTACGAAATCTTATTAGTCGTCGATGATTATAACCGCATTTACGTCAATACCTTAGAAAAATTGGGTTACACCAATGTTGGTCTTGAAGAAGGACAAAACAATCAGTTTGATTTTGATGAGATTGTTGGTAAAACATTTAAGCTCTATCCTGGAACTTGGTCCAATACAACTTCTGATATCAATGATTCCATCAATTTAACCATATCTGGCATTGTTCGACTTAAAAAAGGAACAAGCGTTGGATTATTCTATAACGGTTTAGGAATCCCTGCCAATGTATTTGATGATTTATATGCGGAATATCCAACTCAAGTTGGTAATATTGAAAGCATCTTTATTTATGCGAATAATTTTAGCGATAAAGATACCGTTAAAACTTATCTGGATTCCTATAACGATTACTACGGGTATGGTGAAGAATCGACAGAACGGATTGAATATGTTGATTTAGCAGGAACATTCACCTCCATTGTTCGTGGTGTTTTAGATACCATTTCTATTGTATTAATCGGCTTCGCGGCCATTTCGTTATTAGTTTCATCTATCATGATTGCGATTATTACCTATATTTCAGTCCTTGAAAGAATTAAAGAAATAGGGGTTTTAAGAGCACTGGGTGCAAGAAAGAAAGACATCTCAAGAGTCTTTAATACAGAAAATCTTCTGATTGGATTTTTCTCTGGATTCGTTGGGATCGCTATTTCATATCTTTTAATTATTCCTATTAACATAATTATTGAAAACTATGCCGATATGCCAAATGTTGCATCATTAATGCCACTACACGCCGTCCTTTTAGCATTTATTAGTATTATATTAGCCTTTATTGCGGGATATATACCTTCGCAAATTGCTGCTAAAAAAGATCCTGTCGAAGCATTAAGAACTGAATAAATATTCATTAATCAAAAAAGCAATTCCATTGGTACAGGAATTGCCTTTTATTTTGAGAACTGATTTGAAGAATAAACGATGGTTTACCGTTCAATATATCTTGATTTTAACCTCGCGGCAAAATATATACAAAGTATAAACATTGTGATATAATATCAACATTGCATTAGAAAAGAGGAAATAAAATGGAAGACATTCGTTCGATTATATGGGAGATTTTAGAGTCCCCATCCGAAGATAGAAAGACAACACCACCCAAGATTGAAATGGTTGAAGAATTTGGGGATGTTGATTACGATGACATCTTTACCGACTTATATGTCACTGTCAAAAACTTGCATGAGTTTTACAATCTTGAAGTGGATTTTAAAGCAACACAACTCTTAGAATCGTTCTTACTAGAAACATTGATCTTATTAAAACAAAATCCTGAAGTAACGCTCGTGACATCAAGTCCTTCGCATGTGAAAGCAACGGCTTTTACACCCGAAGGAGAAAGCGCAGCTTTCGTGTTTGACGATGCGGTTTCAATTAATTCAATGCTAGAAATTTACAACGACGCTCTTGCGCAAAACAATTTGCCGCAAATTGAAGCGGGTATCGGTGTTTCATCTTATCAATCGTTAAGAGATGAACACGGATGCTGCTGTGGCAATGATTCAGAATGTGAATGTGGCAATGATTCCGATTGCGATTGTGACTCGGAAGATCATGAATGTGACTGTGAAGATCATGAATGCAGCTGCGGGCATCATGATAGTGATGATTTCATCGAAGATATCGATAATTTAGCTGAAAAGCTTGCATTAATTGCGAATACCGACGACTTTGATCCCATTGTCATGAATGAAGGATTTTATGGTTTAATATCTGACTTAGAAGAAGAAAAAACATTTATTGATTCAAATTTTCAAAAAGTAATCATTGAAGCTGATGACCTAACGATTTTCCATGGAAATATCGTTTTAGAAGAATAGAGATACAACTTGGGGGAAATTATAAGTGGACTTATTTAAAAAGGTAGAAGAATTTACCATCGTAGAAGACTATAAAAA
>CAYIYY010000137.1:0-3465 GCA_964367605.1 uncultured Candidatus Izemoplasmatales bacterium
TAAAATAGCTAGTCTACATTATTTTTACACTTAATCCAATATATTAACATCCTCAACTACAGGATTATAACATTTAGAATCTTGTATTGACAAAAACATGTATTTCGTCTAAAATAGAATTGAATTCCAAATCAGACGAAACAAGGTGAGTGATTATGTATATAAAAAGACATATAGAATCTGAAATTATTAAAGTTAAAGACATGTTTAAAGTTCTTTTGGTTACAGGTCCAAGACAAGTGGGAAAAACCACAACGTTAAAGCATTTATTCAGTTCAAAATATCGTTATATTACTTTGGATGATATCAGTGCACTTGAATTGGCAAATAATGATCCCAAACTTTTTTTTAACAATTATCCTTTGCCACTCATTATCGATGAAGTTCAACTATGTCCCAATTTATTTAAAGAGATTAAAAGAATTGTTGATGAAAACGACGATTATGGTCAAATAATATTGACTGGTTCTCAAACCTTCCATTTAATGCAAAATGTCACTGAGACACTCGCGGGTAGAATAGGTATCATAGAATTTTCGGGACTATCATATCGAGAAATAATAGGAGATGAATTCTCTAAACCATTTATACCGAATGATGAATTTCTAAATACTAACCGGTTATCGGATAAAGAATCTAATCTGTGGGAGGTTATTCATCGAGGATGTATGCCTGAATTATACAAAAAAAGCGATACAGATTGGCGTCTATATTATGCTTCATATGTAAGAACCTATATTGAAAGGGATGTAAGAAGCTTACTTAATGTAAAGAATTTAAGTGCTTTTTCAAAATTTATGATTAGCCTTGCTGCAAGGAGCGGTCAACTTGTAAATTATTCTAATATATCCAACGAGATTGGTGTAGATATAAAGACAATTCAGAGTTGGACTAAGGTATTAGAGGCATCAGGAATTATTTTTATTGTATCTCCTTTTTCAAATAATGCATTGAACCGAATTGTTCAAACACCAATGATTTATTTTATGGATACGGGTTTAGTAAGTTATTTATTGAAATGGTATACGAAGGAAACATTACAAGACGGAGCTATGAGCGGACAAATTCTCGCAACTTATGTTGTATCTGAAATTGTTAAATCATTTAAAAATAACGGATTTATTGAAACCCCTATATCATTCTATCGAGATAAGGATATGAATGAAATTGATTTGATTATTACGCATGATGGAGCTTTGTTTCCAATCGAAATAAAAAAGACAATGAACCCCAATATAGCGATGGCGAAAAATTTTAAAATTCTATTTCGATCAATAGGGTATACTGTCAAAAATGAAATGATTCTATGTCTTGTAAAAAACAAATTCTATTTAAGAGATAATTTATTAGCATATCCGATAGAAAAAATATAAGGGAATATTTTTTTCATAGATTAACTGATTTGGAGACTAGACAGACAGTTCTAAAGTAATACTCACGATTTTACTTTTAAATAAAATAAACGCAAAGCATATATCTTGTGCATGTAACGACTGAAAATCCATGAGTCGCCGGTTCAATCCCGGCCTGAGCCACCATCCGGTACGTAACCAAGCCCTTTCGAGGGCTTTTTTTATCAGAATTTCTTGACAAAATAACTTATTTTGCTTACAATATAAGCATAAATGACAAGGAAGTGATTATATGTCGAGAGAAAAATTAAAAAAACTAATTGAAAAAAGTGATGGGTACATTACTTCGAAAGAAGCTGAATCCTATGGAGTTCATCGAGAATATCTATCATTATTTGTCAAAGAAGATAATCTTATTCGAGTATCTCCGGGTGTTTATCAAAAGCCAGGAACTTGGGATGATTTTTTGTATGAATTTCAAAAAAAGAAAAAACGCTTGATTTACTCACATGATACTTCTCTATTTTTACATGGTCTTTCTGATAGAGATCCCATCAAGTATTCGGTTACCGTTCCGTCAGGTTATAATACAAGTCAAATTAGAAATGATCATGTTGTTATTTTTACTATCAAAAAAGAACTATTTGATTTGGGCATCACCAAACTACAAACTATTTATGGAAATGAAGTTCTCGCATACGATTTAGAAAGAACTATTTGCGATGTTCTTAGATCAAGAAGTAGACTTGATAATCAGATTGTTATAGATGCTTTAAAAAGGTATGCAAAATTACAAAACAAAAATCTAGTTAAATTAATGCAATATTCAAAATTACTAGGAATTCATAGCGTTCTTAAAACATATATGGAGATGATTTTATGATGTCTTGTGAACAGCTCAAAGCGCTCATAAGAAACAAAGCAAAAACTTTAAATTTGAATTCAAATATTATTCTGCGTCTCGTTATCTTTGAATTTTTTCTTGAGAAACTTTCATTATCAAAATATGTTGACAAATTCATCATTAAGGGCGGTTTTCTTATATCTTCATTAGCAAATGTTGAGTTAAGAACAACCATGGACTTAGACGTGACTTTAAAGTCATTAGCGTTAAGTAAAACGGATCTTGAAATCATGATTAGTGACATTATATTAATTCCAACGATAAATCTACTTGAGATGGAATTAGTAAGTATTGATGAAATTCACGAAGGAGCTGAATATCCAGGATTTCGTGTGTCAATACTTGTCAGGTATGATACAATAATTGAACATATTAAAATAGATTTTACGACAGGAGATATACTTACTCCTAAAGAAGTTAGCTTTCCTTATCAAACCTTGCTTGATGATAAAGTTATAAATCTTAAATCATATAACATTGAGACAGTATTGGCTGAAAAACTCGAGACGATATTATCGAGAGGGGTTTTAAATACTCGGATGAGAGATTTCTATGACCTCTTCATTTTATTTCAACTAAAGGATAAGTTGGTAAATCTTTCACTTTTGAAGGCAGCGTTTATTAACACAACTAAATCAAGGAACACATTTGAACAAATAACCAATAATATTCATTCAATTCTTGATGATATAATCAATGATCAAACATTGATGAAAATGTGGAATCAATACCAGCAATATTATCCGTATGCTAAAGAAGTAGAATGGGATATGGTAATGTATAGACTAAAAGAAGTTTCTTTGATACTTGTTTCAGAACTATAATCAATTCGACTATATTGATTATACGAGACTAGGCTTATTTGCATGAATTGACTGAAAATCTTTTTATCACCTCTTCAATCCCATTCTGAACCGCCATTCGTTAACGTAATTAAATGCTTTCTTCGAGGGCTTTTTTATTGCTTTTTTGAGCTAACTATATAACCCGCTGCCGACACACGGAAATTTGGTTTAATCATAAAAAAAAGCAAGGTCAGATCTACTTGCTATTATTTCTGTGCTATAATCGAGTACATAATGATAGAGGTAACGAGAATGAATAAATGGATTAGTTTAACATCTTTAGTCGCTTCAATTGTCTTTTGTATAATTATGGCAATAGCTTATTCAGGTGTAGAGTTCACATTAATTGTTACTAGTATTATAG
>CAYIYY010000138.1:0-3380 GCA_964367605.1 uncultured Candidatus Izemoplasmatales bacterium
AACCCATTCAAATGAATGGGCTTTAATCTTATTTGTTATAAAGTTCAACGATGAGTGCTTCTTTAATTTCTGGAAGAATTTCAGTTCTTTCAGGTAAACGAACATAAGTCGCAGCTTGTTTGTTTTCGTCGTAGCTGACAAATTCGAGTCTTGAAACCACTGAAGCTAAAGCGTCTTTAATGATTTGTAAATCTTTGGACGTTTCTTTAATGGTGATGACTTGACCTGGTTTAACTCTTAAGGATGGAATTGAAGCTTTCTTGCCATCTAATAAGATGTGACCATGGTTAACTAATTGACGAGCTTGTTGACGAGTTCTTGCGAATCCAGCACGATAAACTAAGTTATCAATACGGCTTTCAAGTAAGAACAAGAAGTTAGCACCTTGTTTACCAGCCATTTTTTTAGCTTCGTTAAATGTTTTGCGGAATTGCTTTTCGTTCACACCATAAGTGAAACGAACACGTTGTTTTTCTTGAAGTTGTGTTCCGTATTCGGATAACTTCGAGCGTTTTTGTCCATGTTGTCCTGGGGCATATGGGCGTTTGTTGAGTTCTTTACCGGTTTCGGTAATGGAATAGTTTAACCGGCGTGATACTTTCCATTCTGATCCTGTGAATCTTGACATATATTGTCCTCCGTTTTCTATTTACGCGTAACTTTGAGGAGTTTTGATATTTTCTAGAAGATTGTTTTAATGGTTTCTCGTTAAGCAGTTAACGGTACTTCCAAACCAAATAGGAACAATCAAACATTGAATTATCAATAACAACTGCTTTTTATTACATGCGCACGGTATATTATACAATAACTGCTATAGGTTGTCAATTAAAACCGCTATTCCTTTTTCGAGGAAATCTTGGTCGGTTTTATCGAACCGATTTAAGCTTGGACTATCGATATCTAAGACGCCAAATAACTCACCATTTTTAACAATCGGAATCACGATTTCTGATAAAGAAGCTTCATCACAGACAATGTGTCCCGGAAATTCTCTAGTATCAGGAACCATGACGGTTTGTCTTAATTTCGCAGCTGTACCGCAAACACCTTTGCCCATGGCAATGGTCGTACATGCAGGTAACCCTTGGAACGGGCCTAAGAAGAGTTTTTCGCCATCGTAAAGATAAAATCCTGCCCAATTGACATCATCAAAAAAATATTTCACAATCGCAGCGAAATTCGATAAATTCGTCAATTGATTTTCCTCAATACTGATGTAACCCTCAATGTTTTGTAAGAAGTAACTTAAGTTCTCTGCTTTATTAGAAGAGATAGAAATTGGTTTAAACATATATATCACCGTTTCAATTATATAAAAAACGCCTGTATTTAACAAGAAATATGATAAAATAGTATTTGGTTTGAAATGAGGATGTTACCGATGTACGAAAGAATACTTGTTCGCTATGGCGAATTAACGTTAAAAGGAAAGAATAAACACTTGTTTGTCGCCAAAGTTGTTGAATTAATTAAATCTAAATTAGCGGGTCTTGATGTCACCATTGACAAACGTCATGACCGTCTTTATATTGAACTCAATCAAGCATCAGAAGTTGAAGTCATCAAACGGCTTAATCGTGTTTCTGGGCTTCATTCCTATAGTTTGATTACGAAGTGTCAAGTGGATATCGATGAGATTGCATCTATCGCGATTGATATGATTAAACCGAAGATAAAAGATGAGATCGTCACCTTTAAAGTTGAAACCAAAAGAGCCGATAAATCTTACCCCTTAACGAGTCAACAGCTTTCCCCAAAAATCGCTTCGAAAATTTTAAGAACGATACCCAATTTAAAAGTAGATGTTCATCATCCTAGTTTGACATTATATGTGGAAGTTAGAGAAGATGGGGCTTATATTTATATTGATCAAATCAAAGGAATGGGCGGTTACCCTGTAGGCATTGGTGGAAAAGCTTTACTGATGTTATCCGGTGGAATTGATTCACCAGTAGCGGGTTATCTTGCGATGAAACAAGGGATAGAAATTGAATGCGTTCATTTTGAATCCACGCCGATGACATCCATTGAATCTGTTCAAAAGACAATTGATTTAGTGGAGAAATTATCAATCTTTGCACCACACAATAAAATTAAACTTCATATGGTTCCTTTTGAGCCGATTCATTCAAGTATCATGACGAATATCCCCGAAAGTTATTTAGTTACGATTATGCGGAGAATGATGTACCGTATCGCGACTGACTTATTAAAAAAGACGAAATCACTCGCCATTGTCAACGGTGAATCCATCGGACAAGTTGCTTCACAAACGTTAGAAAGTATGGCTTGTGTTACAGAAGTGACCAATGCTTTAATCATTAGACCGCTTGCCACCTACGATAAACTTGATATTATGGCCATCGCAAGAACGATTGAAACGTTAGATATCTCAAACCGTCCGTTTGAAGATTGTTGCACCGTCTATTTACCCAATAATCCAACGATTAGACCAAGCCTTAAACTTGCCAATAACTTTGAAAAGATGTTTGATTATCAACCGATGATAAAACAAGCAGTTGAGAAAACGATGACGATTCAAGTTTCAGCCTATGATCATACAGATATCTTAGGAAAGGGCTTGACGGTGGAGGAGTGTTTTGAATGAAAACCCTTCTAACAGAGCGTTTGATTTTAAGAAACTGGCGAGTAGAGGATGCCTATGATTTATTTGAATATGCTAAGCTACCTACCGTTGGACCGAGTGCAGGATGGAATCCTCATCAATGTATTGAAGAGTCACAAGTAATTATAAAACGTTTCATCGAACAAGACGATACTTGGGCCATTGAACTCAAAACCGAACATAAAGTGATTGGTTCGGTCGGGTTACATAAACGAACTGATTTTTCAGGAAGACTTGTAACTGAACTTGGCTATGTACTATCCACACCTTATGAAGGTAATGGCTACATGACAGAAGCGGTTAAGACAGTTTTAGAACATGCTTTTGAAGAGTTGAAAGTTCCTTTAATTAAAGTGTATCATTTTATAGGCAACACCAAATCAGAAAATGTTATTAAACGTTGTGGCTTTCAATTTGACCAACAACTGATTTACAAAACCGTTGCGAACGGAGAAAAACCTTCAAAGAGTTATCACTTAAGTGCTTTAGAATATATAAAATTGAAAGGAAGAGAATTATGAGAGATACCTGGAATTTAGAGAAATTGTATCTCCTACTTCATATTTTTCTCCTGTTCCGTCGGGTAGAGTATTCCAACCTATAAACTCATATCCATCACGTTGAAAGGTACAAGTGGGCAACGTAAATGCCTGTTTAAATGGTTTCACCACGGCAGGCATTTCACCTTGCCCACCATTGGGAACAAAACTTAAGGTAAATTCTACACGCAATATTGGACGAACAGATAGAC
>CAYIYY010000139.1:0-3376 GCA_964367605.1 uncultured Candidatus Izemoplasmatales bacterium
CTATTATAGGAGAATGCAAAAAAATGAAAAAGATTTTTTCTTTGTTTGTAATGGCTATTTTAGCTGTTACATTAATCGGTTGTGAAAAACAAACTACAACAACGACTACCGCATTTACTGCTCCAGAATCAATTACTATGGCTACTGTTGATCAATATTTAAACAATTCTGATTTCCAATATGTTGATTTAAGAAACTTTGATGATCAAATGTCAGATGGCTGGATTCGTGGATTTGAAATGATTCCTTTCTTTGACTATCTTGAATATTCTAACATTTTAGTTAGAGTGAATGGCTGGAGTTTTGAAGCTGCAGCTATCAAAGATGCTAATGCAATTAAAGCATTATTCGATGAAGATAAATACATCGTTTTAATGTGTGCAAGCGGAACCCGTGCTGGATTCGTTAAAGATGCTTTAGTAAGTTTAGGTTATGAACATGTCTATAATGCTGGTGGCCTTGGACAATATACCGGCACGAACAAAGTGTTCGGCGATGGAGTCTATGACATCGTTATGCAAGATCCAGCAATGACTAATCCATTACCAGAAACCATTACTATGGCTGATGCGAATATCGACAAATATGTTGAAAGAACAGATGTTCAATTCGTTGACTTAAGAAATTTAACTGATACTTTAAATGGATGGCATAATCGCGCTCAAGTTATTCCTTTCTTCACCTTCTTAGAAACATCAGAAATTCTTGTTCGTACTGACGGAGACTGGGTTTTTGCTGCAGAAGACATTAAAAACGAAGCTGCTTTAAGAGCATTATTCTGTGAAAATATGAATATTATCTTATTCTGTGCTAGCGGAACACGTGCAGGATATGTCAAAGCTGCTTTAGAATATTTAGATTATGAACATGTATATAACGCTGGTGGATTCTCTAGTTATGCTGGTGGATCTACATCGGGCGGAGGATGTCAATAATGTTTAAGAAATTATTTGCTTCTGTTTTGTTGGCATTATTTGCCTTAGTCTTAGTTGGCTGTGATAAAACCACGACGACAGAATCAAGTTCTTCTGAAGACGGCATGACCATTCTTGAGTTTGCTCATCTTGATGGCCATGGGGCTGAAATTATCAAAGAAATGCCGGTATTATTTGAATATCAAATGAGAGATTATGTCAAATATCAAATCGCTTTTGTTGCGTGCACGTGTCGTGCACCAAGAGATAATTATTGGAGCGTTGCTTACGTTGATATTTCTACAACGACAGGCGAAATTCTCTATATTTCTTTCGAAAAAGACAGCAGTGGTCATTACTCAGCCGGAGTATGGGGCGATAGCAATCCTATTCCAGAAACAGGGTTAACCTATGAAGATTTCGAAGCTGACTTCTTACCTTGGATTGTAGGAAATACTGCTAGTGATTTAGACGGAATTAACATTTTCTATGATGAAACACCTGATGTTTATGCTGCTTATGCGAACACAAAAACAATTAACGAGCCAGAATTGATTGATGCGTTCGCCGGAAGTAGTGTATCAACGAATAGTATTATTCGTGCTGTAAAATCTTTACTAGCTTATCATCAAGAAAAGTATTTAAATTAATTCATCTTGAGGGCGCTCGTTTTTAGCGTCCTCTTTTTTACTTTTATAGGAGAAAAAATGAAAAAGATTTTTAGTTTTATAACTGTTTTATTATTGATCTTTATCTATGGATGTCAAAAGACATTGAAAGATAAAGATTATGCCGATTTCACCCATCTTGACCATTGGGACCAAGTCAAAGCATCTTCAACCGATGAAACGCTTATTTATTACTACTCACCTTACTGTGCAATAAGCCAAAGTATTGAAGATGAGGTTACAGAATACTTAGTGATTTTAGAAAATGAAGGAATTCCCATTTTTCTAGTGCATGAAGGTTTAATCTTTGAACAAGGAATCCAACCTGTAGAAGTCATTGAAACGCCTTCGATTTTAAATTATAATAACAATGCTTATATTGAAAAGATAAGTGGGTCAATCCCAGTATTAGAGTATCTTAAAGCCCGAGTAGATCAATAACGATTCAATCAAGATTATCATTACCGCGAGAAAAGGAAAAGGATAACCCATGAAAAGACTACTAAAAATCCTGATGATTTCAATTTTATGCTTCTTAATGTTTTCATTTCAGTTATCTGATGTTCAGGCGACACCTAATGAGATTGTAATTCATTATTTTTATTCGAGTAGTTGCACGGTTTGTAAGCAAATTACTGAGTATTTAGAGGAATATTTACCAACGCAAGAGAATGTTAAATTAATCTCCTATAATGTTTTAGAAGGGGGTTTCAACGAACAATTATTTATTGATGTGACCAACATCTTTCAGCGAGAAAATCTCAGTTATCCTTACATCATTATTGGTGGGAAGGATTTACAAGGACTTTATGAAATCAAAGCAGATATTGATCCTCTTATCAACTATTACCGCGATAATCCCTATACGGTTGATATCGTTGATAAAGTCATCAATAACGAGTTAGTATTGCCTTCTGATTTTCTTTCCGTTGAATTTACAACAGAAAGAACCATCACTCTTCCACTGATTGGCGAAATTAAACTCGCTAATTTTTCATTGCTTTTAGGAGCTGTCGTTATTGGTTTGATTGATGGATTCAACCCCTGTGCCATGTGGATTCTCATTTTTCTAATTACCTTACTGATTAATATGCAAAATCGTCGAAAAATATGGATTTTAGGATTATCATTCATCTTAACTAGCGGATTAATCTACTATGTGATTATGATGTCTTGGTTACATTTTGTAATTCAAGTATCGACCATTCAATTATTTCAAATTCTCATTGGTGTTTTATCGTTAATCTTTTCGTTTTTCAGTTTGCGTCACTTTTGGTTTCAGTCGAGAAAAAATGTTGGCTGTCAAGTGACTAACGATGAAAGTAGAAGAAAAATCATGACACGAATTAAAAATGTTATTAATAAAAATAATTATCTTTTAGCGATTCTAGGTATCATGGGCGTTGCGATAACGGTTAACATCATTGAACTAGCTTGCTCGGCAGGATTACCCGTCATCTATACTACTATGCTTGGATATCATGATTTATCTTTAGTCACTTATGCATTGTATATCTTCGTCTACGTTATATTTTTTATTTTTGATGATTTGCTTATCTTTGCGATTGCAATCATTACCCATAAGGTAACGGGGATTTCTAATAAATACGCAAAATACTCCAATTTATTAGGAGGAATCATTATGCTAGCTTTAGGAATCATCTTGATCTTTTTCCCGAGTATCTTGCTTTAATTATTAATTTATCTAAGAAACGATTCCATAAGTGAGTCGTTTTTTATTATGTGTGCCGGGCATGGCATATAACTAGGTGGTGAAAGACCACTGTGGGGGTA
>CAYIYY010000140.1:0-3374 GCA_964367605.1 uncultured Candidatus Izemoplasmatales bacterium
AAAATATGTTTCGAAATACACAACAAATTGATATAATTAAAAAGTAGTATCTTATAATAGATATTTGATTTCACATTAGGAGTTCGCCATGAAACCAATCAAACCGATTAACTATAAGCGAATTTTTACGTTGCCACTGATTCTGACAACGATTTTTATAGTTGCTTTATCTGTTGTGATTTATTCAATGACGATTTCTGCTTATCGTGAATATCATCAAAACGATGCAATTATCAAAGCGAGATTAATCTCTGAAAATATTACTGAAAATATCAAATATCAAAAGTTGTTATTAGAGAGCATTGATGATTCTTTATTGACAACGGCAAGAATTGCTATTTCAAATCAAGAATTAATCAGTAATGAGTATTTATTTGAGTTGACTCAAATAACCAATACGGAATATATCTATTATTATAGTCCAACAGGTGAAATCATCTATGATCCTAGCGACATGTATATTGGGTGGCAAGCCCAAGAAGGCGATCCGATTTATGATTTTATGACGAGTGGGGATACCATTCGTATAGAAGATATTCGGAAATCGACCGATGAAGATAAATTTTATAAATTTGCCTATCTTAGAGCGACAAATGGATACTTTATCCAAGTTGGTGTCAGAGCTGAATATGTTTTAGAGCTGACAGCTCCCTATGAATATCAAAATGTTATCGAAGACATTGTCATTCAAAATGATGAAGTTTTATATGCATTGATTATAGACTCAAATAAAGTTGCCATCGCAGATACCGATTTGGAAGACATTGGCATTGATTACTCAGACGATGGCGATTATGAAATAGCTATTAATGGCATCCCAGTCGCAGCTGAATGGTATTATCCAAAAGCGGAGACGACTGTTTTGGAAATTGCTTATCCAATCTATGAAGATGGTGAAATTATCGGTATTCTAGCCATTGGATATGCATTAACATTTTTTAATCAGACACGCATTTATTTAATCATAATTTTTATTATCATGGGTATCAGTTTTGCCGGAATTTATTTCCTGACACTTTATGGTCAAATATTTAAACCTTTAAGAGGTTTAGATGACGCTATTTCTTCAATTGACGTCGAATCAACACAACCAAAACAACTATTAGATGAAAAGAGTGTTTTTTCTGGAATTTATCAGACAGTCGATAATTTATCAAAACGGATTACCGATGAAAACTCAAAAAATATTCGTTTAAACAAACGGATTTCCACAATGGCCTATACGGATTATTTAACCGGCATTCCAAACCGGATGGCTTTTATCGAAAAAATATCAGAAACCATTAAAACCGTTGATAAACTTGCTGTCGTATTTTTTGATTTAGACGGATTTAAGGCTTATAACGATACATTAGGTCATAACTTTGGGGATGCTTTATTAAAATCGTTTACCAATCGCTTTAAAACTGTTAAGGATGATGATACTTTTTTTGCACGATATGGCGGTGATGAATTTTTCATGTATCATCGATATCACTCCATGGTCGACTTAAGAAGTTGGATTGAAAACGTGGCTTCTTTATTTGATCAACCGTTTGAAGTGGAGGGTGTTGAATATCCCTTAGATGCGGGAATTGGGGTAAGTTTATACCCAGAACATGATACTTCAATTGAGCAACTCATTAGAAAAGCTGATATTGCCATGTATTATTCGAAAAAACGCGAGAAAAATTTTGTCGAGTTTTACAATGACAAAATGGATATCATTATTCGAAATGATACCGAGGTCATAAAAATACTTAAACAAGCGATAAAAAATGATGGATTTAATATCGTTTATCAACCGCAAGTGAATATTGACACCCAAGAAATTGTATCAATTGAAGCCTTACTGAGGGTTAAAGACGAAAATATCTCTCCAAGTGTTTTTATTCCTTTAGCTGAACAAGGCGGTATTATTAACATGATTGGACGCATTGTATTGAAAAATGTCATTGAACAAATGGGGATTTGGAAATCAAAAGGTGCGAAACTCGTCACGGTATTTGTGAATTTGTCTTCACACCAATTAGAAGATGACGGTCTCATTCAATATATTCAGGATTTACTCAATGAATATGATATACACCCAAGTTATTTAGGCATTGAAATGACAGAAAGTGCTGTTATTAAACGTGAGCAAGTTGCCTATGATTTTCTAAAAGAACTCAATAAGTTAGGCATTCATACAGCCATAGATGATTTTGGTTCAGGTCATGCGGGATTATCTTACTTAACGAAATATCATGTCGAAATGGTCAAGTTAGACCGTCAATTTTGTATGAAGTACTTAAATGATCAAGGACTACCCATATTCAATGCGATTGTTGGTTTAACCAAGTTATTAAACTTTAAAGTTCTCGCTGAAGGTATTGAAAACCTTGAACATATCGATTATTTAAAACAAACCGATTGTCACTTGGTTCAAGGGTATTATTATTATCTACCGTCACACCCTGATATCATCCAAGACGTTTTAATCAAAGCAAAAGGAGAGCAAAATTAAGCTCTCCTTATTTATTTAGACCATTTCACGAATTCGGTGGAATAATATGTTGTTTTCTAAATGGATATGATTAAAGATATCTGATTCCATTTCCGCTAATAAGCGGTAAGTGACATGATAGGTATTGCATCCATCTTTAGGAACTAAGTAATCACTCGTCACTTTTCTAAGTTCCTTTAAGATATCACCAGCCGCTAAATGCTCGTCATTCAATTCGGAAATAACGTTTTTTGCGGTTTGTAAATCCGTCGTATCGTTGGATTCTAAAAAACTCTCGATGGCAGGATATTGAATGGTTTCTTCCTTGATTAAATGCCCTTCAAGTTCCATTTTCAGTAAATGAAACAACTTATGAACTTTTGCGAGTTCGGGATGATTATGACCGTGAACTCGTAAAATCGTCGTTGTTAGTTCACTTAATCTCGGTAATGTTGCGTACAAATAAGCATGATGTGTATTTAAAATATGATTAACCAAATCAAAGATTGGAACATTAAACCAATCGATGTCATCAGTTTTAATCGACTGAAATGCTTGATAGTCTTGATTGATTTGATTTAATACGTGATTGAGATCAAAATTCTCAACTTTTGAAGCCTCATCTATCGTCCGGTCGCCGCCGCAGCAAAAATCAATGTGATGTTCTTTAAAGACATTCACTGCTTTTGGAAAAGTAACGACGATTTTGCCTAGGGTATCGCTTTTCTTAAATGTATTCATTTGATTCCTCCTTAAAACAATTTTACAGGACCATTATAACGAATTGACTCAACTAAATGCAAATGAAGTGATAATTTATTTTTTTAAAATCAATGCCCCCCGCTAAGGTAATCTACTTTCATTTAAATGGGTTTTATGATAAAATGAGTCTATTGATTAACAACTATTT
>CAYIYY010000141.1:0-3358 GCA_964367605.1 uncultured Candidatus Izemoplasmatales bacterium
TTGTCTTTCATATTTATCAACTCGCTTGCTTTATTAAATGTATCAAAAAAAGCATGTTTTGTCAACAAAATCATGTGTCTAAATGTAATTTAATCTTTTTACGAATTCTCTCTATCGCATTATAGACCGTCTTTACATCAATTGCCTCGATTTTCGCTATTTCTTTTACGTCGTGATTTTGAATAAAACGACGTTCAAATATTCTTTTTTCTAAGTCTGATAAGACATGCAAAACGGCTTTAATCTCATCTTCTGAATAGTATTCGCTTTTTGACTCACAAATGGCATCACCATATAACATCGGTAATCGCTCGATCATAAACTTGATCTTCCGTGATTTTTTCCTGATCGCACTGATGAGATGGTGTTCTAAATTCATTTCAAAATACCGTGTAAAAGTTTTGACTCTTGAATCATCAAATTTGAGAACGGATCGATATAAGACTAACAGTCCTTCTTGAAAAAAATCATCGAACTCATCCGTTAGGTTAAAACTTGAAATCTTTTTCGCAATTAGATAACGATATTTATCAATCATCAGTTGTAAGGCTTCTTCATTGCCTTGTTTGATGAAATCAATAATTTCGTAGTCGTTATAATTGCGAAAATCCAAACTATCAGAGCCCTTTCTTTTTTAAGATTTCAAAGATAATAATACCCGCACTAACTGATGCATTTAAACTATTGACTTTCCCAACCATGGGAATATTCACTAAATAATCAGCGGTTTCTTTTAATAATCTAGAAATGCCTTTCCCCTCACTGCCGATAATGACACAAAGAGCGCAAGAAACATCAATATCAGAATAGGTTTTAGGAGCGATCATATCGGTTCCTACAATCCAAAAATTCATTTTCTTTAATTTTTCGATGGTTTGAGCTAAATTGGTCACTTCTACTAAATCCATATATTCTAAAGAACCTGAAGCCACTTTCGCTACCGTTCCGGTAATACCAACGCTTCGGTTCTTAGGAATAATGATGGCTTTAATTCCACCGGCTTCAGCGCTTCTGATGATTGCGCCTAAATTATGCGGATCGGTGATACCGTCTAGCATAAGAAAAACTGGTTTATCTGAAGCCGGATATTTTTTAAGAACTTCTTCAAGCGATAAAAACTTGTAATCAGGAACTTCGAAAACGATGCCTTGATGATTTCCTGTGAATTTACCGTAAAAATCATTTTTCGGTAAAACAATTGTTTCGACTTCTTTTTTTTGAAGAATCTTTAAAAGATCATCATTGATTCCCTTTTCTAAATAAGCCCGAATTATGGGTTTATCGGTCGATAAAATTTCCTTACAAGGATTCTTTCCATAGATTAATAATGACAAGAAAACACCTACTCTCATTGTAGCATATTTTTGAACTTCAAATTTTGAATTATTATGACTGTTTTTAAAGGAAAAAACGATTTATAATGCTTCGATTTCCTCAATAATTTGAATACTCTTTTGAATGATTTCAGCTAATCGATCATTCAAGTTCTCTAAGTATAAATACCCAAGTAACGCTTCAAACCCTGTTGATTGATGATAAGTCGCTAAATCGGTGTTTTTCGGTTTGCGATTTGCGACTGCGTTTCTTCCGCGTTTGTACTGTTCTATTTCGGTCTCGCTGAGTTCCCCGTCCAGTAATTTAAGCATCACTTTGGCTTGACCGACCGCACTTGTAAAACGAATTGCTTGTGTATGTAAATCATTGACTTTAGTGAGCTTTTTCGTTAGTAAATATTTTCTAACTTCAAGTTCATATAAAGCATCACCTAAATAAGCTAACGCTAACCCATTGGGCAAAACCATTAGACAAGACCTTTTGAAACAAGCGTCTGACGCAATTGATCTGCCTTTTCAAAATCCTTATCGATTCTTGCTTGTTCCCACGCTTTGATGAGCGCTTTATCACCGATTGATAATGGTGTTAGTTTGAAATCTAGTCCCAAAACAAATAAAAGTTGACTCGTTAATGCGTAGGCTTGGTTTAACCACTCAAAATCGGGCTTTTGACGCAGTTTTGAGTTAATTGCTTTCATCAGTTGGTTGAGAGCCGTTAAAGCGTTAGGCGTGTTAAAATCAGCTTCCATCGAATCGATGAAATATCGATTTATTTCGATTAAATCAGTGGCTATGATCGCTTTGTTTTCATCTAATTGATTATTGAGATCAAGCAAACGATATAACTGCTCAACCGTCTTTTGAACTTTTTGCCATTCTTTCTCAAAAACTTCTAAAGCTTCAGTACTATAATTCAAGGGACTCCGGTAATGTGTTGATAGTAAGAACATACGGAACGCTAGCTTACTTGCCTTCAAGTCTTTGACTAATATGACATTGCCAATACTCTTGCTCATTTTTTCGCCTTCAAGGTTTAACCTGCCGTTATGCATCCAGTAATGAGCGACGGTATGATGATTTTTCGCGAGTGATTGAGCGATTTCATTTTCATGGTGCGGGAACATTAAATCCGTTCCTCCACCATGAATATCAATTTCTTCACCAAAAATATCTTCAATCATCGCGACGCATTCCGTGTGCCATCCTGGACGGCCATCTGAAAAATTCGTGTGCCAATGAATTCCTTCTTCCGTTCTTTTCCATAAAGTAAAATCTAAGGGACTTTCTTTTTTCTCGTTGATTTCGACACGAGATCCCGCTATCAAATCATCTAATTTACGGTTTGATAAATGACCATATTCATTCAGTTTTGAAACGCGAAAATAGACATCTCCATCAATTTCATAAGCAAAGCCAATGTTAATTAATTCTTGAATATAATCTACGATTTTTGGCATATATTCCGTGACTCTTGGTTTGATGTAATCCGTTCGACTATTTAACGATGCGACATCATTTAAAAACGCATTGATATATTTCTCGCTGATTATTTTTTCATCAACTTTTTCTTCCTTTGCCTTTTGAATGATTTTATCGTCAACGTCGGTAAAATTTGAAACAAATTTGACCGTCATTCCTTGGAATTCAAAATACCGTCTAACCGTGTCAAAAACAACAACAGGACGGGCGTTGCCAATATGGATATAGTTATAAACGGTCGGTCCGCAAACATACATGGAGACAAATCCTGGATGTCTTGGAACGAACGTTTCTAATTGATTGGTATAAGAATTAAATATTTTCATGATGAACACATCCTTTTCACTACACAATTATATAAGATTATGGCATTTATTACAATGATGAATACGATAATTCAAGAAGCTTATCATGATCAAATAAGTATTAAAATAAGGCTTTTTGGTCAAAAAAAAGACCCTTACGAGAAGTGTCTTTCTTTTGGTTTGTCTTCGCTAAGATTAAAGTTTTACGATATTTGCAGCTTGTGGTCCACGAGCGCCGTT
>CAYIYY010000142.1:0-3347 GCA_964367605.1 uncultured Candidatus Izemoplasmatales bacterium
TGGGATATCGATAACCCAAAACTCTATCAATTTGAAGCTGTTTTAAAAGTAAAAGACATAGAAATTGATAGAATCACTTGTCGTTTTGGTTTTAGAACTGCTGAATTTACAACCGAAGGATTTGTTTTAAATAACCGTAAAATCAAATTAATCGGTTTAAATCGTCATCAAAGTTATCCTTATGTTGGCTATGCTATGCCTAAACGCGTTCAAGAGAAAGACGCAGATATCCTTAAGAATGAATTAGGATGCAATATTGTCAGAACTTCACATTATATGCAAAGTGACCATTTCTTAAACCGTTGTGATGAACTAGGCTTGCTTGTATTAGAAGAAATCCCTGGTTGGCAATATATTGGCAATGATCACTTCAAAGAATTGACCTATCAAAACCTAACCGTGATGATTAACCATCATTTTAATCATCCTTCCATCATTTTATGGGGCGTTAGAATTAATGAATCACCGGATGACCATGAATTTTACACAAGAACCAATGAAATTGCTCGTTCTCTCGATGATTTTCATCAATTAGGTGGAATCCGTAATTTCAAAAAGAGTGAATTTATCGAGGATGTCTATACTTATAATGATTTCTCTCATACCGGAGACAATCCTGGTTTAACAAAACCAAGACCGGTTATTGGAAAACTAGCACCTTATTTAGTCACCGAAAATAATGGTCACATCTTCCCAACAAAAAAATTTGATCATGATGAGAAAAGAAGAGCTCACGCGCTTCGTCATTTAGCGGTTCTTGACGCTAATTTTAAAAATGATTTAATCAGTGGTACGATTGGTTGGTGCATGAACGATTATAATACGCATGTCGAATTTGGCAGCGGCGACCGGATTTGTTACCACGGCGTCTTAGATATGTTTAGAATTCCAAAATACGCTGCGAGCGTATTTGCTTCCCAACAATCTAAAAAACCCGTTTTAACCGTCGCTACGAATTTAACGATGGGAGACCATGCGAAATCAATGGTCCCTCCTACCGTTATTTTCACGAACTGCGATTATGTTAAAGTGTACCGAAATGGCCGCTTTATCGATGATTTTTATTCTGCTTGGGATACTTATAAATATATTCCTTTCGCTCCTGTCATCGTTGATGATTACATCGGGAATTTAATTTTTGAAGATGAAAAAAAATACAAGAAACCGACTTTAAAACGGATTAAAAGAGTTTTAAATACCGTTAATTCCTCCAATCCATGGACAAAACTGGCGAATGGAATTCGGATGTTTGATTTAAGAGTATTCCACGGATTGACGATGGCTGAAGCTATGGACTTTTACGGTCGATATATCGGTGATTGGGGAAAAGAAGGCGGGACATATCTTTTTGAAGGCTATATCAATGATCAATGTGTCATTTCCGTCAAAAAAGGCGCAAACCAAGAAGTTCTTTTAGACGCTAAAGTCGATGATACGGTATTAAAACATCAAGAGACATATGACGCAACCCGAATTGTTGTTAAAAAAATCGATGAAAATGGGAATGATTTAGTCTATGCTAATGATGTCATTTCAATTGAAACGACAGAACAACTTGAAGTCATCGGTCCAAAAGTGGTTTCACTTATTGGCGGATCCATCGGTGTCTACGTTAAAACGACAGGGATTTTAGGAAAATCAAAAGTCACGATCACATCGGATCATCACGAACCCATAACGATTGAAATAACGGTTGAATAAATTGAAAAGGGGATGCCTTAAAATTTAAGGCACCCTCTATTTTATAAGAAGAAGAGGATATTATGACACTCATAAAAAAACAATCTTTAGGTGAGGAAATTGCGAACGCAATCTCACATGGTATTGGAGCCTTAGCGGGCATTGCTGGGCTGGTTATATTACTTGTAAAAAGCGATTCTTTCGCAGAAGTCGCTTCATCGATTATCTTTGGTTTTGGAATGATTTTACTTTATACGATGTCGACGTTATATCATTCATTTAGAAATGGTTCGACCGTTAAAAATGTCTTTCAACGATTTGATCATATCTCAATTTACGCCCTGATTGGGGGAACATTCGCTCCGATTTTCATCTTGGTTATTGATAAACCACTTGGATGGATATTACTCAGTATCCAGTGGGCACTCATTATCTTAGGGATGGTTTTCAAAGCCGTCATGATTCATAAATTTGCTTGGATTCATCTCGTTTTGTTCTTGGTGATCGGCTGGAGTGGTTTAACGTTAGTTGGCCCACTTTACGATGTTTCGATCAATGCGTTTTATTGTATTTTATTTGGAGGAATTGCTTATACCATTGGTGTCTTGTTTTACGCATTTCATTGGTTTAAGTATTCACATTTTGTCTGGCATATCTTCGTATTTTTAGGGACGTTATTCCATTTCATTGCGGTCTATTTTTACTTATTTTAAGATAAAACGCCTTGCACGAACCTGCAAGGCGTTGTTTCTATTCAAGAATTCCACGATTATATAAAAACATATAAACTATATCATTAGGAACCGCAAACGATTGTTCGTCGGTATTAGAAGATCCCCAGGTGTTAATTCCTAAGAAATTACCATCAATATCTGTCAATGCGCCACCACTGGATCCTTCATGAATCATGGCATTGTGATAAATGACTTTAAAAGAAGCATTTACGATTGATTCCATACTTAGAAATTCGCCAAAAGTAACATTATTGACGACTGATAAAGGATTTCCAACCGCTAAGACCAGTTCACCTGGGTTAAATTTTTTAAAGATTCTCTTCGTCAAATCCATGATCTCGATATCATCGTCGATGCCTTTTGGCACTTTTAAAACCGCTAAATCAAGATCTTCATCATAAGCAATCAATGTTGCGGCAATTGACTCGTCTTGATTGAATAAAGTGACTTCAAAAGAAGCTAGTTTGCCTTTATCATCGATGACATGTTGATTCGTCAAAATATAATAATGGGTCTCATCTGCCTTAAACAAAATTCCAGATCCATTCATCGTTGAATCGATGACAGTCGAATAAGGGAAGAATGAACTATAATGATATATACTCGCGACGACTTGGACATTTGATTTTCTGATTTTATTGCGAGTTTCTAAGAGAACATCATTGTATTCATCAATGTCAGTTAAGTTATAAGTTTCTGATGCAAAGGATGCATAACTGGCATATTGATTTGATTCAATGGTCATTGTGCCATTAGAAATGGTCGGCAACGTCGTCGTTAAAGCGGTTTGAGTATTCGTGGTAAAATTAAAATCAATATCCCACCACATACATCCATTTAAAAAAGCAAATAAAATAACTGTCAAAAACATCAATATTTTTCTTTTCATGAAGAATCACCCCTCAAGGATGCAATAAATGCATAATTATATAA
>CAYIYY010000143.1:0-3333 GCA_964367605.1 uncultured Candidatus Izemoplasmatales bacterium
ATGTAAAATTTAATGGTAAAATTAATCAAAATTCCTATTATTATTCCATCAACAACCCAAAAATAGGTGAAACTAAATATTATGCTCAATCTAACATTAGTGGTATTTCATTTGAAGAAATTGGACGAAAAGCAGTTGACGAAAACTATCATGGAGATGTAAAGGTAGCTATCGTTAAAATGGATGTTGATAATCTAGGATATATTTTTGGAAAAGGATTTGAACAACCTACTATTTCAAAAATATTAACATTATCACGAAATATGGATTATTTCTTTTCTAAAAGGATGGTCGATTTATGCAACAAAACAGCAAAAGACAATCCCATTTACATCATATATTCTGGTGGTGATGATTTAGCAGTAGTCATGCCTGCTGCGTATTCGCTAAGGTTTATTGATAATTTAAATAAAGAGTTCAATCAATATGTTGGTGGCAATAAAGAAATTCATTTATCAAGTGGTATTGAAATCTTTAATCCAAAAGCACCTGTTCGTTTTGCTATTAAAAGAGCAGAAGAATCTTTAAGTAAAGCAAAGGATGCTGAAGGGAAAAATAGTGTTGCTGTTTTAGACTGTGTTTTACCAAATAGTAAATTATCAGCTATCAATAGTGAAATAGCTAAGTATTCAGAAGCCCTAAATAGTGATAAATTATCACGAACAACAATTTACAACTTATATCTTTCTATTAAAGTTTGTTTAGAAAACAAGCAGCCTGCAGAAGCATTTAAGCGATATATTCCAAAGATTGCTTATTCTATCAGCAGAAATGTTACTGGAGAATGGCTTAATGTTTTTAAAAATCTATTTATTAAAGATAATGTAACAAAAGAGATATTAGAAGATTATAAAATTATTTATTCATATGCTTTAATGACAACTAGGAGGAAAAAAAATGAATCAATATAGGACTTACCCAATCGACGAGATTTGTTCAAAAATAAAGCAAGCGCCTAATTTAAAATCAGTATTTACAGTTGATGCAATATCTTTACCTGTGACAGGGTTAGCATATAAAGTCGCTTATGAAATGAAAGGCTCAATTAACCCAACACAATTTCGTAAATTTTATGATTTGGTTAAAAGTGCAAAAGATATATCAAAAGAATCATTTGAAAAGGGAAGAGAAAAACTATATAGTTTGGTTCCTCAGATTGCATACTCAGTTGGTAGAAACCTATGTGATAGAAATCTATATAAGTTAATCAAAGAAGCAATTATACCTGCCAAAATACAAGATAAAAAGGATATTGAAGCATTCGCGGATTTTTTTGAAGCTATGGTGGCATACCGAAAATTTATTGATAAGGAAGGAAAAAGATAATGAGAATTAAAAAACGTGTTGTAGTTAAGTACAGTTTAACAGTAAAAACGGGATTGCATATTGGTGGAAGTAATGATGTATATAGCATTGGGGGAACTGATGCTCAAGTTTACAAAGACCCATTAACTGGGAAACCTGTTATTCCAGGTAGTTCCATTAAAGGGAAATTAAGAATGTTATTAGAAACAGTAACAAACAATAAAGGCGTTATTGAAGAAGCCTTTGGTGCAACAAACAATCCAATGACTAGAGTTATTTTCCGTGATCTTTTTCTAACAGCAAAATCAGCAGATGAATTGCAAAATCGTTTGGGGATGGGATTTTATACAGAGGTGAAAGCAGAAAATAAAATTAATCGTGAAACAGGAGCAGCTGATACTCCACGCTTTATTGAAAGAGTACCTGCTGGTTCTGTTTTTGAAGGTGAATTTGTTGTAAATTATCTTGATGGAGATCAAGAAGACGCATATGAAAAATTAATTAACAATGGCTTTTCTTTATTAGAAAATAATTATCTTGGTGGCAGTGGTAGTAGGGGCTATGGTAAAGTAAAATATTTAGAATCCAATGATAAGCAAGTATTATAGGGGTTTATATGATACTATATTCATATAAATTTAAACCCATTAGTAAGCTAACGGGTATTCCTGACTCGCAAACGTTTTTTGGAGGCTTTTGTTATTATTACTTAAAAGAATATGGTGAAGAAGACTTAACTTCTTTCTTAAAAAAAGCAGAAGAAGGAAACCCTGATTTCATAGTCTCTTCCTTCTTTGTGAAAGATTTTCTACCTCAACCAATGAATTTATCCTTTAAACCGCTTGTTAAAGAAGAAGCAGATAGAAAAAACACAATAAAACTCAAGAAAATCAAGAAAATAAACTGTTGGTCTATTTCAATATTGAAAGATTATTACGCAAATCCTAAAGAGTTTTGCCAACAATATTATCAAAGAATTATATCAAATAATTATTTAATTATCGACTCTGAGTATTTAGTGAAAGAAAGTGAAAAATTAAATTATATCACTCCATTTTTAGTAGAAGAATTAATCACTAGAAATTATGTGGCTGAAGATCCAGATGATAAAAAATTATTTTACAATGTAGTGATGTACAACAATGAAAATACTTTATTTTCAGTATATATAAAATATTTAAACGAAAACATACGTGAAAAAATAGAGAAAGTGATATCAAAAATGAGATATGTTTCTTTAGGTGGAGGAAAATCAATCGGTTATAACATGTTTGACTTCATTAGTTCTGAGAAGATTGAACTGAATAATACTATAGATAGTAAAATGCTACTATCAAAAGCTCTACCAGATAATTTAACTAATATTGATGATTCATATTATAAGTTAATTAAACTCCAAAATATATTTCACGGTGTTGGAGAAACTAAATATAAGAAAGAAGTACTAGTATTTTGTGAAGGAAGTACATTTAAAACAAAAGAAGAATTTTGTGGGAAAGTAATAAAAGAAAAACTTGGTGATGAAGTAAAATATACAAATTTGTTAGGATTATTGGTGTAGGTGAGACATGGAAAAAATAGAAATTTTAAGTCCAATTCATATAGGTAATGGTGAAACATACTATAGTTCTTGTATTTACCAAAATCATCGCTACGCTTTTGAAGATATTTTACAGAAAGCAAAATCAATTAATAGAATTTTAAATACGGCTGTTTTGAATGAGTTATCAAACACTTCACGCGCATTACAACTTTCGAATAGACAATTTTTTGAGTTGTTGGGAATCAATACAATAGATTATAAAGGGATTAAACCGCTATATCAAGTGGATTATTTTGAAAATAAACCGGGTAAAGTACAGGAAATTGTTAGTGATGCCAATCAATTATTTATTCCTGGATCATCTATTAAAGGATATTTTAATAGTTTAATTTGGTATGATATCATATTGAAAAATTCTGATATAAAGGATTATATAATTTGTGAAGCATTAAAATCAGTAAAGAAAGATTCGAAAGGTAATGATA
>CAYIYY010000144.1:0-3292 GCA_964367605.1 uncultured Candidatus Izemoplasmatales bacterium
GTATAATATGAATAGATAATTTGATGGAGGATTCAACGATGAAACAAACATTATTAGAAAAATATGCAAAAGTCGCTGTTCAAATTGGCGCAAACGTACAAAAAGGTCAACGCTTAATAGTTAACTCATCTACAGAAACAAGAGAACTAGCAAGAGAAATTGCTAGACAAGCCTATTTAGTTGGGGCGAAAAATGTTGAAATTTTATGGAACGATGCTTATGTTTCGCGATATGGTTATTTATACCAAGCAGACGACGAACTTTCAACAATTCCAAAATGGTTTATTGATCGTTATCAACATTACGTTGATGATGGGGCTTGCTTAATTAGCATTACTTCTCCCATTACAGGTATCAATGAAGGGTTAGATGCTTCAAAGATTCAAAAAGCAAATGTTGCTACTTCAAAAGCTATTTCATTCTTTAGAAACCACACAATGGGCAATCACACCCAATGGTGTGTCATTGCCGCTCCAAACGCCGTTTGGGCAAGTAAAGTATTCCCCAATCTTTCTAAAGACGAAGCTGTTGAAGCATTATGGGACGCTATTTTAAAAGCGAGCAGAATCAGTGAGAATAATGATCCTGTCGCTGAGTGGGAAAAACATAATGAAACATTATCAAAACACAATAAGATCTTAAACGATTATCAATTTGATGCTTTGAAATTTAAAAACGGACTAGGGACGGATGTTGAAGTCAAATTAGTCAAAAATCATATATGGGCTGGCGGTTCCGAAAACTCTTCAAAAGGAGTTGAATTTAATGCCAACATCCCAACTGAAGAGACTTTCACGATGCCTCATAAATACGGTGTCAATGGAAAAGTCGTCGCAACGAAACCTTTAGATTATCAAGGCAATTTGATTGAGAATTTCTGGTTAGAATTTAAGGATGGAAAAGTCGTTTCATATGGGGCAGAAAAACAAGAAGCGACACTTAAAAACTTGTTAAATTCCGATGAAGGCAGTTCTCGTCTAGGAGAAATTGCTTTAATATCACATGACTCACCGATTTCAAATTCTGGTATCTTATTCTTAAATACATTATTTGATGAAAATGCAAGTTGCCACATGGCATTAGGTAGAGCTTATCCCATCAATGTTAAAGGTGGCGTTGATATGGATGAGAAAGAACTTGAAAAGATAGGATATAATTCATCATTAGTCCATTGCGACTTCATGTTTGGTAGCGAAGATATGTCCATCATTGGCATCACATCTGATGGAAAGCAAATCCAAATCTTTAAGAACGGAAATTTCATCATCTAAAAAATTAAAGTGGAAGGCTTGATTGCCTTCCACTTTGCTTATATTTCTACATATACTTTGTTGTCTTCGATAGATACTTGGTAAGTTTTTGCTTTTTTTGTGGGCATTTTTACGAAACCTAAATGGGCTTTTTCTAAGATATCGCCCGATGAAATATCTATCTTCGCTCCATGAGATTTGCATGTAACGATGCCATCTTCATAAGTCCCCTTCATTAAGGAAGTCCCTAAATGCGGACATTTATCTGCTATGGCATAAATCTTTGAATCTTTGAATGCAAGATAAATTCGGACGCCCTCTTGTTCAAACAATACGGGTTGATTTGGTACGAATGCCTCTACATTAGCAACAAATAATTTCATATGATATCCTCCTTATATTGATGTTTTCATTATACGCCTATTTCTATTGAACTTAAAGTGTCTATTAAAAAATAAAAGCATCATCAATATTATGATCATGCTTTTAAAAAAAACTATTTTATTTTGACACTAAAATCTTTAAAACATTTCGGACATTCAACGGTATGTGGGCCTTTGATTTTTTTAAGTCTTAAAGTTGCTTTACAATGTGGACAGTGTTTATAAACATGGGTTTTGCGGTCCTTAAATCTTTTAATACTTCTTGGGATAAATCCAAAGAGTTTTTTTGTGATTTTCAAATAGATTGCATTTTCTTTTCTTCTCGCAACGATATTTTTAGAAAATGTCCTCATCATTCCAATCAATAAAATAATCATTGAAGCGATAGTAAGCGCGATATGTGAAACAAATAGATTAACAATGATGATGACGAGTGAAATAAAAAGCAGGAATCGGTATAATTGGTCTCCCCCATACCGTCCCATCATAAAACGCTGTAATTTATACTTTAATTGGCTCATATTATATTCTTCTTTCTAAACGATTATCCAAATAACCAAGTCGAGATTAATCTTCCTAAGAACTGAAATAAGTAAATATAGAATATCAACTTAAAAATCCAAGGAATCCTAAATCCAGTCCTTTGATTGGATGAATTTTGATTGCGGTTTAATTGCGAGTAAAAGAATCGGTATTCTTGATTGTAAGGTTCCATTCGAATGGCTTCATTGATATCATACATCGCTTGATTTCGGTCATTGAGGCCGGCGTGAGCGATGGATGATAGAAAATACCATCTCGAATTACGATTTGATATTTGGCATAACAAAATCCAAGCTTCTTGATATCTTCTTTCAGAAATTAATATTTCAACGGATGTCAAATCAATCCCATACGATTGATATTCTGAATATGTGTCTTGTGTACTTGACCCATTTCTAATCGATTGAATCGTATCGTACGCTTGGTTAACTTCTTTCATCTTTCTTTCTGCTACAGGATCATTCGGATGAAGATCAGGATGATATTTTTTGGCAAGCGAACGATAAGCTTTCGTCACTTCTTCATCGGTTGCATTGGGAGAAATGTTTAGGGTTTGATAGGGGTTCAGCATCTTGACCTCCTTACGTCATTTGGCAATCATTATCGCATTCAATTGTGATGATTTGATAGTATTTTAGAATGATATTCAAAAACAATTGGAAAATGATGATTCGTACTTCATTATCTTATCACTCTCGACATTATTTAACAAACAAAAAGAACGATGAAAACACTTTCTTTATCGCCCCAACAATAATGTATCTACCTATTTGATATAATGAAATTACAACTCGTTGAGTTGAAATCAGTACTGCCACGTACTTAAAAATAGGAGAATATCATGTTTGGCATTGATTATATCCCTGGTCTGGTCATGGGTTTAAGGGAAGGTTTAGAAGCTTTTTTAATCATCGCAATTATGTTGGAATACTTAAATAAAACCAACAAAAAAAACGATAAAAAATATGTTTTTCAAGGATTCGGTTATGGGGTTTTAGCATCTCTCGTATTTGGAGTATTAATGGGACTAGTTTCAATTCTCATTGGAACTTCAAGCGATAGTATCGTTAAATTATGGGAATCCATCGCTTCTCTGGCTGCTTTAATATTAATCAC
>CAYIYY010000145.1:0-3241 GCA_964367605.1 uncultured Candidatus Izemoplasmatales bacterium
TTTGGACCTGAAGGTATTCCTATATCACTAGAAGACGAAATTCTTTTTTTATCCCGATACACCAAAGAATCATTATATCCTATGTTTGTGGGAAAAATCGAAGGTGAAATCGTCAGTGTTGCGAATCTAGGTGGGCATGACCGACCTCGATTGCGACATAATGCGGAAATAGGAATTAGTGTATTAAAGAAATATTGGCACATCGGCGTAGGAAAAGCGATGATGCAAGTATTATTAGAACATGCAAAAGACTCAAAAATCATCGAAAATCTTTATTTAAAAGTGCGCAGTGATAATACTAATGCAATCAAACTTTACGAATCTTTTGGTTTTATAACTGTTGGCTCTTATCCTAGACAAATGAAGATTAACAACGACTATTACGATACTTTATTAATGGCATTATTGCTATAGAATGTGAGTAATTATATGATTAAGCAACCGAGTTCATCCATTGATTTTTTCAATTTGTCTTTTCTCCCCATTCAAACGCCTTATACTTATGTTTCTTATTATAAAGATGGGCATTGGGATGAAGGGACACTTCAAAATGGAAACCAAATAACATTGCATATGTTATCTACAGGATTGCAATATGGTCAACAAGCTTTTGAAGGAATGAAGTGTTACCGTCGCAAAGATGGGGGAATTCAATTCTTTCGCCCTTTCGATAATGCAAAAAGGTTTCAAATATCTTGTGAAAGAATTATGATGCCTTCAATTTCAATTAAAAAATTCATAGATGCGATTTGTCAAACCGCCAAAGCAAATAGTGAATTTGTTCCCCCTTATGAATCAAAAGCCACCTTATATGTCCGACCTTTCATGATTGGAATAGGATCAAACTTGGTATTAGCCCCTTCAAAAGAGTATTTGTTTGGGGTGATTACTCAACCCGTTGGGTTATTTTTTAAGAATGGTTTAACGCCTTCAAAATTCACGATTTCTGAGTATGATCGAGCAGCTTCAAGAGGGACTGGAGATATTAAGGTTGGGGGTAATTATGGTGCTAGTTTATATCCTAATCATTGTGCAAAAAGTGCTGGTTTTACTGATTGTTTATATTTAGATCCTTTAACCCACACCAAAATTGATGAAGGTGGAGCAGCGAATTTCTTTGCAATAACTAACGATCAAACTTTCGTTACTCCTAAATCAACGACCATCTTACCCTCTATCACCAAGCTTTCTTTGCTAGAGATTGCTTCAACTATCTTAAAACTAAAAGTCATTGAAACGGATATCTATCTTACTCAATTAGATGATTTTATCGAAGCAGGAACTTGTGGTACTGCGGCGATTATCACACCCATAGGAGAAATCGAAGCAAAAGATAAGACGTATGTTTTTGGCAATCCTAAAGAAGCAGGAAATGTAACCAAAGAATTATACCGAATATTAATTGGCATTCAATTTGGTGATATTCAAAAAGCAGATTGGATTCTAAATGTCGAATAAAAAAAGCACATTTTGATTATGTGCTTTTTACTCTTCAGATTTGTAATAATTAATCCGGTACATTAGATTTAAATGTTGTTGCCGCTTCATCGTTTCTATGACTGCATTTTGGAAATTTAAGTAATCTTCATCAGTAGCATCGGGTGTTTGATAAAGAATTGTTTTTCCATCCGTGGTATAGAATTTATCATTAAATATCCCACTTAATCTTGAAATGATAACTGATTCAGTGTCAGAAAATACATCATTCCCAACATACCAGTACGGATTGTACTCAATTCCAAGTAAATTTAAAATTGTGGGCGTAAAATCATTTACTGAAGTAAATTTATCAATTGAAGTCATGGATTTCTCAGCCATGGCTTGTTTTAATTTAGTATCATAGATAACTGCGGGTAAACGGTATTGATCTGTATAATACGTATTATTAACATCAATTCCCCGCATCATCGCTGAAAATCCGTAATAATATGCATAATGATCAGCATAAAAAATCAATGTCGTATCATCTAATTGATTGGTCGCTTCAAGCTGATCAAACAATAAGCCAATAGCTTGATCTAAATCCATCGCGGCGGCGAGATAGGTTCTTAAGTAACGATCATGATTCGTTGGATGGGTGAGAAAACCTTGGGCATCAAATTCTCTGTAAGTATCTTCAAAAAACACTCTTTCCTCATATCCTCCATGCATTGTAAACGTCGTGATGAAAGACATAAAATTGCCTTCTTCAGGGACTATAGTTTCGACTTGATCTAGAACCATATCATAATCCGAATTAATCCAAAAAGAAGTATCCCTTAATGTCATCTCAGTAGCATCAATATGTTCATCAAAACCAAAATGAGGATGGGCATTATTTCGGTTATAAAAAGTTCCAACATTGTTATGAAAAGAAGTGATTTTATTAATACTAGTATATGCTTTTAACATATTGGGTAATGAAGTAGGATAATCATTATGAATATAATTACGATATAAGCTCCCCGTTGAAGGATAACTTCCAAATAAACTTGAAGCTTCAGCAACATCAGTTTTTATTTTCGCATGATAATTGGTCAAAGGAATTCCATCGACATAGAAGAGTTGATATAAATTGGGCGTTAGCTCCTGATCAATGCCAAAATACTCAAACGATTCGAGTAAGACCATAATCACATTATTTCCTTCACTAATTCCAGTAAAGTCATTACTTATAGCCAATCCTTCATCTAAATAAGAATGGATGATATCTTCTGAAGCTTTTGTCGTTGTATTCAGTCCTAAATAATAAGATAAACCTTTCATATAAAATGGATAAGTTCCAAATGTCTTTATTGAAGATTCTGGTTGAAACATCGTCTCATATAAAAATGCTTCACTCAATAAGATTTCATCTTCTGTTGCGCCTTCAACTTGATTCGTTAAGTCAACATATAAAATATGATTGAGCATAAAGCCACTCAAATAAATGATTAATGAAATAACTCCAATCGTTACGGTGGTATGGAGTTTACCTAATTTATCCATTTTTGGGGTTTTAACGCGATAGATGTAAAGAAGAATATGAATGACTTGGAAAAACATAAAAATGCCACCAAAGAGCCATAAAGAGGACAAATTCAAGATATTTGTGCCCTCTAGCGCTTGTGCTCCGTCTTGAATTAAGGCTAACATATCCCAAAAGAAGATTTCTCCGGTAATGCTTTTCAAATTAATATTGACCACTGAGATGATAATTTGCAATAAAATAAAAGCCGATTGGATAATAAACTGAATTTCAGGAAGGGGAATTAACATTAAT
>CAYIYY010000146.1:0-3224 GCA_964367605.1 uncultured Candidatus Izemoplasmatales bacterium
TTCTATTTATCCATTTCTCATCCTAAAAATACAATTTCCTAATGAATAAAAAAACCTGGCAAACGCCAGGCTTACTGTATCTATTTTATTTACGCATTTACTTTCGTGATATCAAGATTAATTCTTCCATCTTTAATTTCAACGATTCTATCTGCTTTTTCAGCGATATGTCGATCATGTGTGATGATAATAAACGTTGTACCAAATTGATGATTAATTTTTCTTAATAACTCATATACTTGTTCGGTTGAATCACTATCAAGATTGCCAGTCGGTTCGTCAGCTAAAATAATCCTTGGATTATTCATCAAACTTCTCGCAATAGCGACGCGTTGTTGTTGTCCACCGCTCATATTAATAGCGAGATTATTTTTAACTTTTGTTAGTCCGACGATATCGAGTAACTCATTTGCATAGTCAAGCACTTCTTTTGTAATCGGTTTTTTTGAAATCCGGTAAGGCATCAAAACATTTTCAAGTGCGGTAAACTCGGGCAATAAATAATGAAATTGGAAAATAAATCCAATTGATTCGTTTCTTAAATCTGATAATTCCTTACTACTTAGACTTTTCGTGTTTTTTCCGTTAATGATAATATCGCCAGCTGTGGGTCTATCTAAACTTCCTAAGATATTAAGTAGAGTTGATTTACCACTACCTGATTGACCAATAATAGAATTAAATGAACCTTCTTCAAATGCTAAATTGATGCCAAATAACACTTGAGTTTGAATCTTTGTTCCATAAACTTTTGTAATATCTTTTAGTTCCATAACATTAGGCATTACGAATCACCTCAATTACACTGAGTTTTGATGATTTTCTAGCGGGAATAAGCGATGCTCCTAAAGCTGCAGTAACAGCGATAGCTGCCGAAAGTGCAATGAATCCTGGATCAATAAATAACGGAACTACAGGCGTACCATCCGCTTTTAACGCAAATGTTGTGAAGGAGAAAGATAAACCAAGCCCTAAAGCTACACCAAAGATTGCGCCTAATAAACCTAAGATTAATCCTTCAAATAGGAAGATTAAACTTGCATCCAAATTTTGTATCCCCATGGCTTTTAAAATGCCAATTTGTCTAGATTTTTGCATAACGATAATCGCTAAAACACTGGCGATTGCGAGAACCACAGAAATCATGACAAACACTTGGATCATGATACTTGAAATGCTTTGACCTTGTAGTCCACTCAGTAATTCTTCATTGTTATCAATCCAATTTGAAACCTCAGGACTTCCGTCACCATTATCAACAATCTGAGATTGAACAACCTCCGCTATCTCAACAGCATCAAAGATTAAATCGTCTTCAATCTGTGATTCAATAGAATCAACGACATCCCCAACGCCTACCGCAGATTGGACGGTATTGAGTGTAGTAATGGCCCAAGCGGTATTGATTGCTTGTACTTTAAAATCAAAGAATCCAACAACAGTGACTTCAGTTGTTCCGATAGTTGGAACATCGAAAGTGATCTGTTCATTGAGATTAATACTCATTGACTCTTTAAAACCGATACCTAAAACAATCTCATTCATTGCATTGGGTAAACGTCCTTCTGTTATCTTGTCTTCAAAATTGTAAATTTGATTAGCAGTATCAAAAGTAAAACCTCTCATCACAACCGGTGATGTATCAGTTCCATCAAGTAAAGTACCTCTTGCTGTGATTGTGGGAGTATAGACTTCAATCCCTTCAACGTTAGTTGAAAGATTGCTAATAATTTGCGAATAATCATCCATGTACTCACCAGGTGGTACAGTGATCGTTATTTGCGATGAATTTCCGATAGTTTTATCTACAAGACTTTTTTGAAGTCCTGAAATAAGAGATCCTATAAAGACTTGTACCGATACGCCAATGGCAATGCCTAAGATAATAAACCATGTTTGCATTTTACCTGATTTTAAAAATCGAACAGCGATTGAAAAAGCTAGTTTCATTATTTGACCTCCTTCGCAATCATAAAGACATCAGAGGCTTTTTGCATATAATAATCATGTGAAATTTGTTCTAAAGCACCTTGTTGCATGAAAGCTTGTCCACCGACAATAATTTTTACATGGGGGTAATTGATCTTGATGCCTTCCGTTATTTGTTTTGTAATAACTATGTTATAGTAATTCGTGACACTAATAGCTACAAAATCCGGTTGATAGGCTTTCACTGCCATCAATATATCATTTTTCGGCGTATTTGCGCCGATATATTGACTGTCAAATCCAGCAAGCATGAAGAAGTGATTGACAATAATAGCGCCAATTTCATGATATTCTTCTGATGGAGTAAGAATGACGACTTTCTTTTGTAGTTTATTAATTTCATTTCTTCTTTCAATGACAAATGGATAAGTACATTCAAGAATGGTTCGAATAATCGAAGTTCTTGTATGTTCTTTCCAAATGCAAATTTCTTTCTCTTTTTCTTGACAGACAAACGATGTCAAAGCAGGTGCCAAGAAATCGAGATACAGTTCCTCTAAAGTCACTGATTTTGTTTTTAATAATTCTAGAGCATAGTTGACTGATTTGTCTTTGTCTTCTAAATCAAGTAATTTGATAAATTCTTCATAATTTGAGTTCATATCGATTCCTTTCTTATCCTTAACGATAATTTAATTCTAAAAAATAATGTGAATCAATTAAATACTGTTCATGGTATTTTAATGCTAGTTGATACAAAAAATGTTTAAATTCTTTCATGACTGTTGGTGACATGTCTAAATAATCAAGATAATTGGCATAAATCGACTTTTCTTCCGTTGAAGCAGTTTTTTTAAAGTAGCCAAATACATGACTTGCTGCATTGATAAAGTGATTTTGCGTTACTGGGATTTCTAAAGATTCATCGATTAATTGATAAAATTGTTCAACGGGATATTCTTCCTTATTATTCAAAAGAACCCGTATTTTTTTATAGATTGCTGGGCTTCTCTCCAAAACCAGATATTTATATCTTTTCCACTCAATTTCAAGATATTTTATATGGGGCGTGGTTCTCAGATAATTATGAAGACGCTTTATCATTATCTGGAACTGATTAGAACTGAAGTCTAATATATTATGGTCCATTCTTTCAAATCGGGTATATATAATTTCACCTACTTTAATCATTATCGATACTTTCATCAAACCTTAAATAATGATTTCCCGTTTATTATACATTAATGATAATATACCATTATTTACGATTTTAAACAATAAGATTGCTTGTTTTT
>CAYIYY010000147.1:0-1922 GCA_964367605.1 uncultured Candidatus Izemoplasmatales bacterium
AATATATATTATAACATTTAAAAAAATTAAATGGTCATCTACCCAAGAAAAAAGTTTTAAGTTTTGAACGAACAATACTTATAACTTGTTGATGCAGTTGGCAGACGATTAATTCATTACTTTTTAGTTTTGATTTTCAAATCAAATATCTTCACTATAATCTTTGTAAGCCATTCATCGATTTGCGGTTTTTCAAACGTATAACTTAATGCATGTTTCGCTTCAAGTACTGTATAAATGTCTTTATCGGAAGCAGGAGAAGATTCCATCATTTTTAGTGTTTGATGATAAGGGCAAAGTTCGTCTTTCATACCATGAATGAAAAAAGTGGGTAAAGACGATTTTTTCACTGCTTTTGCGACATTGATATTCATTAAACTAAAATGATGCCAGTAATAGGTCAAAAAACTTAATCCAGGAAGAAAAATAATAGCGAGTGGGTTTTTGACTTTTCTAACGAATACAGGAGCCACTCTGGCAAAAGGACTATCGACCACACGCATTTTGACATTGCTAGGCAAATCATGAAGAGATGAAAGCAACACTGTAGAAGCTCCCATCGAAACGCCATGTAATAAAATTTGATCCGTTTCTCCGTAAGTCCTTAAAATATACTGAATCCATTTCTTTAAGTCATAGGCTTCATAATGACCAAAGGTTGAAAATTCACCCTCAGATAAACCGTGCCCTCTTAAATCAGGTAATAATACTTTAAACCCTAAGTTACTATAAGTTTGAGCGACAATCGCCATATCCGTATTTTGACCGGCATAACCATGAAGAATAATCGCGGTTAACGTTGATTGTTCGTTATAGGATGGAATGTAATAACCTTGTAATTTTGTTCCATCATATCCACGAATATGGACTTTCTCTTTGACCACTTTGGAAAACCAATCAAACGAAGGCGCAAAGAATGGATCCGTTTGATTAACGATTCCGCCGTTATGAAAACCGCCATGATGAATCATTTTCGAATAGATAATGTAAGATAATATAAGGTATATGAATAAAATAATCGCGACAATTAAGATGATATATTTTGTTTCCATGATCATCACCTCTTTGCTCTATTTTAACATAATGCCATAAAAATTGATAAAAATAGATAAATATTCCATCGACCAATATTTACATTATCAATTAATGATTGTATAATGAATTAAAAAAAGGGGGAAATACAATGTTAAAACAACGTTATGAATACAAAGAACAAGCAAAACAATTGTTACAAGGCAAGTATACAAATGTGATTGTCATAATGATCATTATTGGTGTGATTACGAATTTATTTAACTCACCTAACTACAATTTCCAAACAGCTGGAGATGTTAGTTTTGGTGCTAGAATCCTTTCATTAGTCGCATTCGCCATCACTGCTGGCTTCTTATTTGGACAAGTAAAAATGTTCATTGGTGTCACAAAAGACGAAAATCCAGACATTCAAGACATTTTACTCGTTGGATTCAAAACGAATTATGTTCGTAACTTAGTCACTTATTTACTCCAAACGATTTATACTTTTTTATGGTTATTATTATTTATCATCCCTGGTATCATCAAAGCTTATGCTTATTCTATGACGTTCTATCTTTTATACAAAGAACCAGAACTTCAAGCTGCAGATGCGATTACCAAATCAAAAGAATACACCCAAGGTTATAAAATGGATTTATTCTTACTGCATTTAAGTTATATCGGTTGGTATATCTTAAGTATCTTTACATTTGGTATTCTTCTATTTTGGGTTATTCCAAAGGTGATGGTTGCTCAAACTTTAATGTTTGATGAAATCTATGCAAAATATAATCCAGTCGTTGAAGTCAAAGAAGCCGAAGTTGTAGAAGTAGCAGAATAATTTAACAAATAATGACTAAAACCGCCAGTAAAAAAGGGCGGTTTTTTGTTTGTTTAAGTGACAT
>CAYIYY010000147.1:2022-3211 GCA_964367605.1 uncultured Candidatus Izemoplasmatales bacterium
TAATGACTAAAACCGCCAGTAAAAAAGGGCGGTTTTTTGTTTGTTTAAGTGACATGTTGCCGTTTGCATATAATTCATTCAGTAATATTGCTTTTTTCTTTTGAACAGTTAATGTATAATAACTTAAAGAGGTGGATAAAATGGTCAAATTTGGAATTATGGGTGCTGGAAAAATCGCACATAAGTTTACAAAAGCACTTTTAGGTATTAATGAATATCTCTATGCTGTTGCTAGTCGCGATTTAGGTCGTGCAATGGAATTTGCCCAAATCTATGACATTGAGAAATATTATGGGTCTTATGAAGAATTATTAAAAGATCCTGAAGTCCAATGTGTCTATATTGCGACACCGATGAGCGAGCATTATAAAAACATGCTTGATTGTTTATATGCGGGGAAGCATGTCATCTGTGAAAAAACATTTACCTTAAATTATAAAGAGGCGAAAATCGTTTGTAATTTAGCTAAAGAAAAAGGCTTATTTTTAATGGAAGCGATGTGGACGAGATTTTTACCGACCATCCAAGAAGTTCAAAAAATTATTAATGAAGGCATGATTGGCGACATCGTTCAAATTGAGTCCTTTATTAACATGCGTCTTGATTTTCCGCTTGATAGCCGGATTTTCTCCAAAGCTTTAGGCGGCGGTGCGCTTTTAGATGTTGGCGTCTATCCGATTAATATGGCCAATCTGTTTTTAGGGATTCCCGATAGTTTTGATACTGAAGTTAAATTCGCTAAAACGGGCGTTGACGCTGAAGAAAAGATTACATATTTTTATCCTCATAGCCACGCAACTCTTTATTCATCAGTCATCAACAATGATAAAAAAGATACTTATATCTATGGAACCAAAGGCTATGTTCATATCCCTGGATTTTGGTCTACTGAAACGGCCATTGTCTTTAATAACCATCATAAAATCGTTAAGGAAATTGAACATAAGCACATCGTTAATGGCATGGAATATGAGATTTTTGAAGCCGTTAAATGCATTAAGAAAAAACTCGTTGAAAGTCCGATAATGCCCCATAAGACGACGCTTGATATCATGCGACAAATGGATGAAATCAGGAAGTCTTGGGATTTAGTTTATCCAACTGAATTATAGGCGATTTTTATTGACAGTCAGGCTTTATTATTATATAATACCTAACGTATGTACGCATACCGCTCAGAAATGGTTTT
>CAYIYY010000148.1:0-3210 GCA_964367605.1 uncultured Candidatus Izemoplasmatales bacterium
GATAAACTCTTCAATGCGACCATGAATTAATTTATTGTCATTGATTGAAAGTTTCTCTGATAAGCGATTTAAAAAATCAATTCTTTTTTGTAATGCATCAACGATCGTTACTTTGATGGAGGGGTTGATAATTTTTAAGGGTAGTGATGGAAATCCAGCACCTGATCCAACATCGAGTAATTTAGCGTTATCAAAAGAACCCACTTTCGTTAACCAAAGCGAGTCAAAAAAATGCTTTAAATAGACTTCTTCTTTGTCCGTTATCGCCGTTAAGTTCATGATTTCATTTTGATTGATGAGGTAATCATAATACGTTTCAAATTGCTTTAACATGGTATCTGTTAGTTGAATACCAATCGATTCACTGTTATTTAAGAAGGTTAATGCCACTTTATCACCCTTAAAAGTATTTTACCACAATGAAAGGAATTATTATATTCCTTTTATTATTCCCGATGAAAAAGACCTGAAATTTTCAGGTCTATCTTTAAATCTTGGATTTAAATTCTTTGACACGCATGATGATGTTGGTAATATCTGCGGGATTCACCCCTGATATTCTTGAAGCTTGTCCAATCGTCAATGGCTTAATTTTTGACAACTTGACTCGCGCTTCTAAAGCGATGTTATGTAACGTATTATAATCAAAGTCAGCGGGTATTTGAATACTTTCTTCTTTTGCTAGTTTTTCCGCTTCACGAATCGCTTTTTTAATATAGCCTTCGTAGGTGACTTCGATTTCAATTTGTTCAGTGACTTCCAGTGGTAACGTTCTTGTTTCACCGATGAACGATATCACGTTATCATAGGATAACTCAGGTCTTTTTAATAAATCAAGAAGCGACATTTTTTCTTTGAGTTCTCCAGAGTTAAAATCACGGAGTTGTTGGTTAATAAAAGGCGTTGGATTAACAGTCAGTTTCTTTAAACGTTCAGTCTCTATTTTGATCATTTCTAGCTTGTTTAAAAACTTTTGATAACGATCCTCACTGATTAATCCAATTTTGTGTCCTTTTTCCGTTAAGCGTATATCGGCGTTATCATGTCTTAATAACAATCTGAACTCCGCTCTTGATGTTAACATTCGGTAAGGATCCATGACACCTTTAGTCACTAAGTCATCGATTAAAACACCAATATATGCTTCATCTCTTCTTAGAATAAACGGTTCTTTTTGTTTGATCTTTAACGATGCATTAATACCCGCCATCAATCCTTGACAAGCGGCTTCTTCATAACCTGAAGTACCATTCACTTGACCTGCAAAATAAAGGTTTTTAACAATCTTAGATTCAAGCGTCGGCCATAAATCCGTGGGATGAATGGCATCGTATTCAATCGCATAGGCATATTTCGCAATCACAGCGTTTTCAAGTCCTGGGAGTGAATGAACCATCAATTCTTGAACGTCATGAGGCATCGATGTTGAGAATCCTTGAAGATAAACTTCATCGATAAACTGTGATTCCGGTTCAATAAATAATTGATGTCTTTCCTTGTCGGCGAAGCGGACAAGTTTATCTTCAATGGACGGACAATATCTGGGTCCAACACCTTTTACTAAACCGCTATACATGGCGGATTTCCGGAGATTGTTATTGATGATTTTATGGGTCTCTTCTGCCGTATGAATCAAATAACATGGCCATTCTTTATCTAATGGTTTAAAAACCGAATCATCAAAACTAAAATGATACTTGAAATTATCGCCAGGCGATAATTCCATCTTCGAATAATCAATCGTATCTTTTTTAATTCTTGGTGGTGTTCCCGTTTTTAATCGGAATGTTTCCATTCCTAAGTCTCTTAAATGTTGAGAGAGTCCATAAGAAGGTTTTTGTTTATCTGGACCTTCTGGAGTCGACGTGTATCCGACTAAGACAGCAGCTTCCATATAAGTGCCTGCTGTTAAAATAACAGCGTTTGATTCAAATGTTTCGCCAGTTTCTAAAATAACGCCGTGACAATTTTGATCATCGACTAGCAACTTTCTTACATACGCTTCCTTAATATCTAAATTTGGTTCTGCGAATAACGTATTTTGCATTTCTTTAGGGTACAGAACTTTATCAGATTGCGCTCTTAACGCTCTGACAGCGGGACCCTTAGAATTGTTTAACATCTTCATTTGTAACGAGGTTTTATCCGCTACTTTTCCCATCTCGCCACCTAAAGCATCGATTTCACGAACCAACGTTCCTTTGGCAGGTCCGCCAATCGATGGGTTGCAAGGCATGGAAGCAATCATTTTTATGTTTCCTGTGACGAGTAAAGTCTTGTGTCCTAAACGGGCTGTGGCTAAAGCTGCTTCGCTACCTGCGTGGCCGCCACCAATGACAATAACATCATACATGCTAATCACCAATCTTCTAGATTAATTTGAAATGTTTTAACGCTTTATAGACCCCTTGTGCGGTTACATCATCTGTGATATGTTTCGCAACCGCCTTCAGTCTTGGATGAGCATTCCCCATCGCAATTCCTGTATTAACGGTTTGTAACATGGTAATATCGTTGAGTCCATCACCAATGGCGTAAACTTGATCAAGGGGATATTTTAAGTAATCAATGAGCCAGCGAACGCCTTCAGCTTTGAGTTCACCCTTTAAGTTGACGTCATAACCAATGGTATTCGAACGGTTAAACTGTAATTCAGGAAATAAAGTTCTAACTTCATCGATTTTATCTTTCGTGAAGAAAACACATTCCAAGATATCATGGTTTTGATGATAGGTTTGATCAACTCTAGGTTTCTCGATTTTATAGATTTCAGAAAATTGATCAACGAGTTCTGTTTTCTTTGAATAAGCGACATAATCATCAACGCTTTCAACGACTAAATCAAGTTGATTCATTTCACAGTAATCAACGAGTCGTTGTAAGACGTCTTTTGGAATATAACGTTCATGAATAACTTGTCCATCGTACTTAATGTATTGTCCATTGGACGCAATATAATCATCAATACCTAAAATCTTATCAACCCCATATAATACATGAGGGACTCTGCCCGTCGCAATGACGGGGTGATGCCCATTTGCTTTGAGTAAAGCAATGGTTTCTATAATTCCTTCAGAAGGTCTGCCTTCGTGTAAGGTTGTACCATCTAAATCTAAAAATACAATCGCCATATTAAACTCCTTCAAATAAAAAGAATCTCCCGTCAAGCATCTCCACCCACATAAGAACCTTACTTAAGGCTGCTTCCGT
>CAYIYY010000149.1:0-3178 GCA_964367605.1 uncultured Candidatus Izemoplasmatales bacterium
GGCCTCCCCTGTCTCCTTTTTGTTTTCCCCTATAGATTTGAAAGACGCTCTCCCCCCAGAGCGTCTTTCTTTATTAACCATAAAAAAACCTCACCGAATAATTTTCATCGGTGAGGTGTATTGATTATATTTTTCTTGTTTCTTTCTCGGCTTTGATTAAAGCATGAGAATTTTCGGTAAAACGGTGAATATAATTTCTTAGTGTGAAATTATCGAAAACCCAACCTGAAGTTAATCCTGGATAGACATAACTTGTGAATAAGTTGAGAAGTTCTCTTTCCTCGTAGGCTTGAGTTACGAAAACAACATTATATTCTTTGTTAATGACGATATATTGTTTGAATAAACCCGCACAACGATAATCGCCAAAGTCATTCATCCAAAATTGATAGCCATAGCCGTATCGATCTTTAGGATTATCGACATGAGCGGTCGATATTTGATAACTAGTCGCTTCATCGAGATACGCTTTTGAAACGATTTGTTTCTCATGCCAAAGTCCATTATTAAGAAGTAGATGACCGAATTTGGCTAAATCGATAGCCCCTAATTCTAACCCAGTTGCGCCTAAAGTAATGTTACCAAAACTTTTCCATACCGGTTTATCAATTTCTAAAGGTTGAAAGATTTCAACGTCACAAAAATCAAGTAAACTTAAATTTGTTAGTTTTGTCACAATGGCAGATAATAAAAAAGTGCATAGGTTGTTATACATGAATTTCGTGCCCGGTTCATCAACGACCTCACCACTAAAGAAGACTTGAATCGGGTCTTGATCAGATTGTAAATTATACATGTAATCATAAGGATGGCCAATTGACATGGTCAGTAAATGCTTAATTGTCATGGTCTCATAAATTGGTTGATAATGCTTGACTGTATCTTTGAAAAACGAAATAATTTTATCTTCAATCTTTAATAATCCGCGATCGATTAAAATGCCAATCGCAACTGATGTAAAGGATTTAGAAATTGAATAAATATTTTCTCTTGATTCGGGTCCCAATCCAGCGGCGTAAGCATCAAACACTTTATTGCCGTCTTTGATTAAAATGAGGGAGTGGACATTGAGTTTATCATCTTCAATCTTGTCAAACATATCCACCAAGAGACCCTTTTCGATATTTGCATCTTTACACGATGCTTTTTCAAAATCTTTGCGGGGAAAATTCATAGTGACCTCCTATATAATTGATTAATACACTTTATTGTATCATAGGTTTCAAGTTAATTGTGTGAAGTCTAATGAAATTCTTTGATTAAATGTTTATAAAAAGCCACTGCTTCTGCGAGCGCATCGATTGAAACCGATTCGTTGATACCATGCATCTTCTTTAAATCTTGATTCGATACGCGAATCGGTGAAAAACGAAGTGCCGCATCGGTGATGGAAGTATAGTGTCTTGCATCTGTGCCACCTAAAATGACATAAGGAGAAATCAGTACGTCTGGGAAAATTGTTTTGATAGAAGATAAGACTGTTTGATAAGCTTCTCCAGTCACATTGACGATGGGGGAAGCTTCTCTACCTTCTAAGATTTCGCATTCGCAATCGTATTTTTTCGCGATTTTATTCAATGTTTCAAACGTTGAATCAATCCCTTGAATCGGGTGTGTACGACAATTCAGTAAAATTGATGCTTCGTTTGGAATGACGTTTTCAGCGTCAGAACCCTTCATCATCGTATAGGCAATCGTTGTCGATAGTAATGCGCGACCATAAGGGTTGATTTTCGGTAGTAATGTGGTCAATAGACCCTTAAATAACCATAAATTGCCAAAGAGTAAACGAAAGGGGAAATTCATGGTAGGAGCCGCTGTTTTGAATAAACTTTCGACTTCAGGAATCATTTTCGTTTTAAGCGGGAAATGTTTTTCAATGTCGGAAATAAAGAACGATAACCGAGCGATGGGGGTGTTTTTGGGTGGAGTTGATGAATGACCACCCTTGGATTTGGCTTTAACGGATATATTGACATATCCTTTTTCAATGACGCCGATTAAAGCAATCGGTTGATTAGAAGTTGGCAATGCCCCATTGACGATGGCACCACCTTCATCTAATACTAGTTTAGGCTCAACGCCTTTAGATTTTAAATATTCAACGGTTTGTAAGGCCCCTAATCCCGATATTTCTTCGTCGCTTGAGCTCGCGAGATAAACATCGCTTTTCGGCACAAATCCTTCTTGAATCAATTCTTCTGTGGCTTGAAAGAAAGCGTATAACGTACATTTTGTGTCAAAGGTTCCTCTGCCAAAGACTTCATTGCCATCAATGACCCCTTGAAACGGATCTGTTTTCCAACCTTCAAGGGGCGCTGGAACAACATCTTGATGCGCCATTAATATGAGAGGTTTTAATTGTTGATTTTGTCCTTTCCAGCAAGCTAAAAGGGATCCACCTTCAAAGACTTTGATGTCCATGGTCGCAAATACATGAGGAAATAATTCTTTCATTTTCGATTGCATCTTTGTAAATACCGATTGATCTTGTTTTGTTTTTGACGCAATCGTTTTGAACTGAATTAATTGGGCCAAACCTTCGGCATAAACTCGTTTCATTTTATCGTCGATTTTTAAGTTAATAGTTGATGACTTTGGGGCTTTTAAGAATAGTGTTCTGATGACCGCAATCATAAGCAATGTAACCAATAACCCAATAATACCTAATAATCCATAGAGTAGATAATCCATAGAACCTCCTATATTAATTTTTTATCGTATAATAATTTAGCGACTAAGACGCTTGTGACGGCTCCCACCATGATAATGATGGTGATATTGCCAATCACAAAGCCTGGCAGTAAGAAAGCTAATACAACCATTAATAATAAGGGAATCGCCACAATTTTTAAATTGCCTTTAAAATATTTGTAACCTAAAGCGCCAAATAGCGCTGAAACGACCCAGTTAAAAGCCGGTTGTAATACGTCACTTGATAAAATCGGTCTGAGGGGAATTAACATAATTATCCCTAGTGTCATAATTGCGACCGTCGTTAACGTTGAAGCGACAACGCTCACGGTTGAAACTACTTCATTTTCTTCGGTTCCAACCTGAGTTCCCACGATTTGTCTGGCATTCATGACGCAAGGAATTTTAAGGTTCGCTAAATTCCCGGTGATGAAAGCTAAATACGTAGCCGTTGTCCCTAAAATCGGTGAATAAGTCGCGACTT
>CAYIYY010000150.1:0-3144 GCA_964367605.1 uncultured Candidatus Izemoplasmatales bacterium
AAATTAGTTGAAGATTTCAAAGTAAAAGTAAAAGAGAAAAATGAATCAATAGTAAAAAAAGAAAACCTAAAAAAGATAAATGAGCATTTTGATAATAATTCTACTGATATCAATCAATTAATTAGTAATTACAAGGTAACCAAAGACAGCATCATTGATGTGATGTCAGCAGATGGTAAGACTAGATTTTTTGTTAGTTTAAATCAATTAAAGGAATACATGGTCAACAATCCAACTTGCAAACTTGAAAAAGCTTATCAAAATTTAGCGAGAGTAGAAAAAATAAAACAAGAATTAAAAGTTAACTCACTTGATCCTTTTTGGTATGATGAGTTTGGAAAGCTACAACGGAACACATATTACTTAAACAATAATAATGAGCGAGCTACAATTGATCTAAATCTACAAAACAATACTGAAATCAACGAACTAAAATATTCTATCCAATATGATAGCACAGTTAATAAATATATAGTTTTTGATCCGTCAGGCGAGCAACTTGCTGTATCATTTGTTACATCTGAGATTGCAGAGAAATTTGTTAGCTCACTAGAATATAAGGATGGAAGATCCATAAAAAGGAATGCAAAATGAGCACTCATTTTTTTAGAATTTATTATAGAAAACAGAATAATGAGTTGTGGACAAAAATATATGAAGATAATTTTAACACTGCCAACTATCTTGATAATCGCAATAAGGTTATTGAAGCTTTAGAACATGAGGGATTCCAATATGAAATAATTGATAAGTTTGATGGCGTTGTTGGCGAAACCAAAAATATAACCGAGACAAATACAAACTCTCTTTTTGATGGTTTACAAAATTATGAGTATCCCGAAACAAACGTCAACGTGGTATTGAACTATTTGAACGCACTAAAATATTTTGTTAAGTCCGACAGTATTGTAAACCTGGATAATTTAATTTTCACTAACTACACGTATGATCTTATAAAAGTTGTACAAGCATATAATAAGTACACAAAGGAAACAATTTTTACTCAAAATGAAATGGATTTCTTTAAAAAAGCTGTTCAACATGATTATAGATTATTAGTCGCATATTTGTTCTTTGAATATATGATTGATAGAATTGAAAGCGGTCAGTTTTCGAGATATGCAAATACAGAAACAAATGATTTCTTTTCCATCAAAACAAATAGACAAATAAGCATTCATAAGAATACAGTTTTATCAGCATTAGTCAATAGTGCTGTAAAATTATATAGAAGTAATCAAATCAGTATTGGCTCAAAAATAAACCTTCTACAATATTCTGATTTTCAACATATGGTTCAGTTAACAAAATCGTTCAATTATTCTGACTTTGTGATATATAATAATTCACCTAAAGATGAATACTATGAGATATTCAAAGAAATTACTTCGACAGACGAAGAAAAAGCAGCTATAGATTTTGCAATGGCTGAAGGGTTTAAAATTGAAAAAATAAGCAATCAAAATATAGATTTTAGAAAAAATCAAAATATTGATAAAATACTTAGTAAGACTGGTGATAAAAGTGTCTTATCAGCAGCAATTAAATACAATGAACAGATAAAGATTATTAAACGAAAGAAGAAGATATTATCTGTTTTAATCCCTATTTTTGTTGTTATAATGATAGTTATGATTTCTATTATCGCAAACAAAATTAATGAAGCAAGATATACATACACATCTGTAAATAGCGATAATTTTAACACGTATGTTGTTCTAAATCCTTCTATCATAGAAACAAGATATTTTACTGAATCGTCAATACTGCCAAGTAAATACATATATGAAGTCGAATTAAATGAAAATTACTTGACCGATTATATAATTAAACCCCGCCTTATTATTGAATATTCTACTCCAGACGGAACATTTGAAAGACAACTCACCACATTGTCTTTTGAAACTCAAAAAGAAATATTTAATGTTATTATTTCGGTATCTTCAAATTTTAATGAAGATTTAAAAATTTTGAAGTCAGATCTTGAATCACTAAATGTAATTAACAATTCAATTCAAGAGTATATATTGACTGTAAGTCGAAACAGTTTTCATTTTGAAGAAGTTTCACTTACTACCGAAAACTATTCATCGTATATTTCTATTATAGTAAACGCACCGGTTGATCATCTAAGAAATGGTTTATATCGAAACACAACATATAGCATTTCGATAAGTAAAAAAAATTCTTCTGAAACTATCCTACAAGCAAATATTGTTGTTCGATACGATCTAAGTAGTGTTCAATATTCATCGAGCAGTACTCCTCACACTGTGACTTTTACTTTAAATAACCAAACAAAAACTGATAGTTTTGGAAGGTATCCATATTATGAAGACGAAATTCAAAGTGTAACTGGGAAGATAATAATAAGGAGTAGTTCGCCAAGATGAAGTTTCCTAATCTAAAAGAATATGATAATTTTGATGAATTTATAAAAAGAAATGATATAGAAGTGTTATCTTTTAATGATGGAATAGCTGCACGATGGAAATCCAGTCGCAGATATAAAAGTGGAATGCAACGTGTCACTGAAACAGTAACAAATCAAATAATTGGAATAGATTATGTAGATCTATCGAAAAAGCTTAAAAAAGAATTAAGAAAACTTTATCACCTTCCCTGGATGTTTCTCATCGGAATTATTATGTGTGCTGGTTTAGTTTCGACCGGAATTTCAACTGACTTTCTATTTATGGTTATATTTGGAATAGTTATGGGACTATCCTCGAGTTATTTCAGTATTGTTCAAATAATAGAGTTGATAAACGCAAAAAGAATTTTAAAATCACATTCGGTATTGACTCGCGATTATGTTAAAACGAATATTTATGGAATTGGAAGCCTATTTCGTGATGTTTTTGAAAAAATAGAAGAAGAAGAATCAAAAATATACAAAGGAGAACTATAACTATTTATATTTTTGTCAACTTTGACGCTATTTTTAATAAGAAAGAAAGTTTCGGATGACATTCATAAAAATGGGTATATGTGTTTTTGATATAGACGAGTTCAATAACCCCATCAATTTTAAATAATTAAAAGTGAAATTAATCTGAGATATTTCAAGTAACAGTTTTTTAAGGGTGCTAAAAAAATCACTAGGGTGCTAAATTGTATTAGTGTCGGTTACCTTAGACATAT